>JBOGGB010000139.1:0-16078 GCA_050743605.1 Acidimicrobiales bacterium | reverse complement strand
GCATTCGGACGGCACTCAGGGTCGCAACCACGGCGACCGGGGCGAACCCGGCCTCGACGAGCTTTGCGAGACGCTGCCCGGACAGGTAGGTGGTGAAGGGGGTTGCGGCGCGGGGGGCGTCGGCGACCACGACCGCCGTGCCGCTCGCCCGGAACTCGACCGTCGTGCCCCCGACGAGGGGCTGCGTTGCGTCCACCACACCGACCACACCGGTCGCCCCCAACTGCTTGGCCTCGTCGACCATGCGCCCCGTCGCGAGTCCCCACCCGGTCGCCCAGCTCTCCTCGAGCCACGTGAGCTCGTAGTTCGCGCCGTACATGCGATGCTCGGTGCTCACGAAGCCATGGGGGCATTGCCACTGCTCGACGTATTGACCAGGTTGCTGCGGTGAGCTCGCCCAGCCAGGTCCGGACCCGCCTGGGCCGCCGAACCCGCCCGGGCCGCCGAACCCGCCCGGGCCGGCTGGACCGCCCCAGCCCATGCCGGTGCCACCTGTGGCCATGAACCAGCCTCGCTGGAGGACGGCATAACCCTGGACGTAGCCCACCGGCTCCATTCCCATGTCGAGGGACGAGGCAAAGTCCACGACAGAGAGCCCTGACGTCCAGGCACCTCCGGCGAGCCGACGCGTCACCGTCCTGGAGAGCTCGTCGCCGAAGGCTTCGGCCATCAGCCGTCGAGGGAGATGATCGTCTTCGGTTGAGGGATCGTATGCTCGCCTTCCGAGCGCGCGACCGCGGTCCCGAGCGACAGGAACTCGATCGTGTGGCTGCCCCACATGTGGCTCTTCTCCTCCAGCCGTACACCGACGATTCCGGTCGCGTCGAGCTCGTTGGCCTCGTCCTGCATCCGGGTCATCGCGAGCTCGCGGGCCTCGTAGAGCGCCTGAGTGAAGTTCGGCAGCTCGATGTTGCGTCCGGTGCTGCGCAACGTCTGTCCGAGCCCGCGGTGGGCGATGTGGTAGACGCACGTTCCCATCACGAGCCCGAGTGGGACGTGTCCGGTTTGCATGAGGACCCAGAAGTCCTGTCCGGACAGGTCGGAGGTGAAGGGCTTCCCGTGGCGGTTCCGGTACGAGCGACCGTCCTCTGCTTTGATCGCGGTCCCGACGGCGATGAACTCCGCGGTGTCCGAACCCCATTCGTAGTAGTTCACGTCCAGGCGCACGCCGACGACCCCGTCAGCGCCGAGCTCGGTCGCCTCCGCGTCCATCCGGTCCATCGCAAGCTGGCGTGCCTCGTACATCGCCTCCGTGAGCTTGGAGAGCTCCTGGCTCTGCGACCATCGCCTCGTCTGGATTCCCAGGTGGTAGATCGAGCTCCCCATCACGAACCCGAGAGGGTGAAACCCCACCTCTTTGATCAGGAGGAATTCGTTGACCGAGAGGTCAGAGGTGAACATCCCCTTGTGGCCGGGGCGGTCCTCCAGCTCGGCAAGCCGGCGGCTTGCATCTCGGGGGAGCCCCTCGGGAAGGGGAGTGGTGGTTCCGGCTTCGTCTGGCCCCTCAGTCACTCTCCGTTTCCTATCACAAGCGATTCGAGGGCCGCCCTCGTGGCCTCGGTGGTCGCGGCTTCGTCGCGGAGCGCGCCCAGGAGCCGCCGCAGCCATTCGTCGATCCCCACCCGGGTCGAGCGGATGCGGATGCCCCCGCTGCTCTTGGAAATGGTGCACTCGAGGGTGCCGTGGTCGACGACCGCGTCGAACTGATCGTCCCCGAGTCGGATGGAGATCTGACGGATCTCGTCACCCCGGCGGAACCGGCCGCCGCGCTCGACGGCGAGCCGCTGACCGAGGGCCCCAGAGAGCCTGGTGACCATCGCGCGAAGCAGGACGCGCACGTCTCCGTCGTCCGCGTGCAACGAGGAGGCGAGGAGATCCAAGTCCAGGTCGGCGCCACCGTCTCCGGCGTCTGTCATCACAGCGATCAGGCTACCTCCGCCTTGCGACCAGATGGGCGGCCGCGGTCGCGCTCGACGAGGGCGGCCCCGGTGGCACCCGTTAAGGTTGATCTCATGTCGTTCCGGCGCGTGGCCATGTCGCGTCCTGAGAACGGCAGAGGTGACGTCGGGGACGTCGTCAGCCGCGACAGCCGTTACAAGTGGGTCGTCCTCACCAACACGACGCTGGGGGTGATGATGGCGACGATCGACACCTCGATCATGCTCATCGCGCTGCCTGATGTCTTCCGAGGGATCGGCATCGATCCGCTGAAACCTGGCAACAGCTTCTACCTCTTGTGGATGATCCTCGGCTTCATGGTCGTGACGAGCGTCCTCGTGGTGAGCCTCGGCCGCCTCGGCGACATGTTCGGTCGGGTACGGATGTACAACCTCGGCTTCGCCATCTACACCTTCTTCTCGCTCGTCCTCGGTGTGACCTGGATGCACGGCACTGCGGGAGCCATCTGGCTGGTCGTGATGCGGCTCTTCCAAGGGGTCGGCGCAGCGTTCCTCATCGCGAACTCCTCGGCGATCCTCACGGACGCGTTCCCGCCTGGGCAACGCGGGATGGCGCTGGGCATCAACCAGATCACCGGAATCGCAGGGAGCTTCATCGGTCTCGTCCTCGGGGGTGTGCTGGGCCCCATCGACTGGCATCTCATCTTCTACGTCTCGGTTCCGGCCGGACTGTTCTGCACGGTCTGGGCATACACGAGGCTTCGTGAGGTGCCACGCCGCGAGCGGGCACGAGTGGACTGGATAGGCAACGTCACCTTCTCGCTGGGTCTCGTCCTGCTCATGATCGGAATCACTTACGGGATCCAGCCGTACGGCGGGCAGCCGATGGGATGGGAGAGCCCATTCGTCGACGGGTGCCTCGGCGGGGGCGCGGCCTTGCTCCTTCTGTTCGCGCTGATCGAGAAGAGGGTCGCAGAGCCGATGTTCCGCCTGCGCCTGTTCCGCATCCGGGCATTCACGGCAGGCAGCCTGTCGTCGTTCCTCTCAGCCGTCGGCCGGGGGGGACTCATGTTCATGCTGATCATCTGGCTGCAGGGCATATGGCTGCCGCTGCATGGCTACAGCTTTGCCAGCACGCCTTTGTGGGCCGGGATCTACATGCTCCCGCTCACGGGTGGCTTCCTTCTCGCCGGACCGATGTCGGGGATCCTCTCGGATCGCTTCGGTTCGAGGCCGTTCGCATCAGGGGGAATGCTCGCCGCCGCGGCGTCCTTCGTGCTGCTCGAGGTGCTGCCCGTCGACTTCTCGTACTGGGCGTTCGCCTTGCTCCTGCTGATGAACGGCATGGCGATGGGCGCGTTTGCAGCGCCCAACCGCGCTGGCGTGATGAACAGCTTGCCCCCCCAGCATCGCGGAGTCGGGTCCGGCATGAACTCGACGTTCCAGAACTCTGCTCAGGTGCTGTCGATCGGGATCTTCTTCACGCTCATGATCGTCGGCCTCTCCTCCACGCTCCCCACCGCGCTCGAGCACGGGCTGGCCGCGCACGGAGTCCCCGCAGCAGCTGCGGGGAGAGTCGCCGAGCTGCCTCCCGTCTCGGTTCTCTTCGCCGCCTTCCTCGGCTACAGCCCGATCAAGCACCTGCTCGGAGCCTCCACCTTGTCGGGGCTCCCGACCGCAAGCGTGCACGCATTGACGAGCCGGTCCTTCTTCCCGGATCTGATCATGAGTCCGTTTCGCAGCGGCCTGCACACGGCCTTCGACTTTGCGATCGTCGCTTGTCTTGTCGCCGCAGCGGCGTCATGGCTGCGCGGCGGCAAGTACGTCTACGTCGACCGGGAGCCGAGCGGAGACACGGGCATGGCCTCTCGGGGGCATCGCTCCGGTACCGACGACGGCGCTGCGCCGGAGGCCTCGGAGGGCACGAGCTCCTCGAAGGTTCGCAGCGAGCGCAGCCATCGTGCCGGACACTTCGGACCGTGAGGGTCAATCGGAACGGCCCGCGCGCCCCGCGCTCCGGCCCATGTGCCATCCGGCGCAGAAGGCGCATTGGTAGACACCCAGCTCGGTGCCAGACTCCCTCGACCTGTCGTCTGCAGCCACGAGCGCGTCGGCACGGCTGGCGTACCGCGTCTTGGGCTGCCCGTCGTCTCGCCAGTGCGACGCGTCGAGCGTGAGAGGGCGGTGAGCGTGGTGCCGGGGCACGGGTCCAGTTTGCCGGGTCGCGCCCTGACGTGTAACGACGCCATCACGGGCCAAGTGTGGCGCGCCGCCGGGCGCATTGCGATCGTGTGATCGTGCGATGAACGAGCGCGTCCCGATGGGCTCGACAGCCGCCGCTGCTCGAACCCCATCGGGTGCTCTCGCTTGACGAGGGGGCGACCTCCCGCTAGACAGAAGATCCCGTGACCGTCCTCTGCCGTGCCCACGCGGCCGGTTCGGAGTCGGAGCGACGGGGTGTGGCAGCAGCCGTGAGAACGGCAATGCCCACCCTGTGCAGCCTCGGAGCAGCAGCGGCGCTCAGCGCATCGCTGTGCCTGCTCGTCGCGCCTGCAGGCGCGGACTCGGTTCCGACCCTGCGCCAGCAGGCCACCACCCTGTCGCAGGAGATGCTGCTCGAGCAGCTGCAGGTCGGAGGCTTCCAGCAGGAGCGTGACTCGGACATGGCAGGTGTCGCGGCAGACGGCACAGAGCTGCGGCGGCTGGATGTCAGCCTCGAGGCGACGAGGCAGCACATCGCTGTCGACCGCGCGAGGTTGCGCAGTGCTGCGGTCCGGACGTACGTGGAAGGCGGGACGCAGGCCGACGGGGTGAGCGCACTGTTCGCCGACACGCCCTCGGAGGACGCGAGCACGGTGTACGCACAGGTCATGGATTCAGATCTCAACTCGTCGGCGGACCGACTGAAGTCCGACCTGGGGGTGCTCCGCGCCGAGACCGCAATGGAGCACCAAGTAGTCGTCCAAGCTCGTCGTGCGCTGAGCGGAGCTTCCGCGGCGCTCACGGCCGCCCAGTCGACCCAAGAGGCGCTCTCCCAGCAACGCGCGAGCATCACTGGCCAGCTGGCAGTCGCCGAAGCTCAGGTCCAGGTCACCGAAAGAGACGCCGCACAGGCGGCCGTCGCACGCGCGTCCAAGGTCATCGGCATCCGGTCGGACGAACCCACTGCAATAGGCACATCGGCGCTGCCAGCGCTCAACCAGTTCTTGCGGTGCGTGGTCCAGGCGGAGTCTCGCGGGGACTACCAGGCGATCTCGCCGACAGGGTTGTACCTGGGTGCGTTCCAGTTCGCTCAGCCGACGTGGGACGATGCTGCAGGGCTCGCCGGCCTGCCCACACTCGTCGGCGTGCCGCCCTCTCAGGCGTCGGAGAGAGATCAAGACCTGCTCGCGGTCGCGCTGTACAACGCCGATGGCGAGCAGCCCTGGTACGACCCCTGCCACAGCTGAGCTCCGCCAGCCGTGGGCATGCTGACGATCGCGTAGGGTGCCCGTCGTGAGCACGGACGAGACGGCACGCATGGACGAAGCGGCGAACACGAGCAATTCGGCGGGCGTGGCCGTCGTCACGGGTGCATCGAGCGGCATCGGCGAAGCAACGGCGCGCCGGCTCGCAGCGCTCGGCTTCGACGTGGTGGTCGGCGCACGTCGCGAGGATCGGCTTCGTGAGCTTGCAGACGGGATCGGTGCCCGGTGGTCCGTGCTCGACGTCACCGATCCTGCGTCGGTCGACCGGTTCTGTGCCGGTATCGACTCGTGCCGGGTCCTCGTCAACAATGCAGGAGGGGCACTCGGGCTCGACCCGATAGAGTCCGCCGACGAGGACGAGTGGAGGGCGATGTACGAGGTGAACGTCCTCGGCACGCTGCGCATGACCAAGCGTCTGCTCCCGCTGCTCGAGTCGAGCGGGGACGGCCACGTCGTCATGGTTGGGTCTGTCGCGGGCTACGAGCCGTACCCAGGAGGTGCGGGGTACAACGCGGCAAAGTTCGGTGAGCGTGCCTTCTCGCAGGTGCTGAGAAAGGAGCTCCTCGGGCGACCCGTACGGATCTCAGAGATCGACCCGGGCCTTGTCGAGACCGAGTTCAGCAAGGTGCGCTTCCACGGAGACGAGGCGCGCGCCGAGTCTGTCTACCGCGGCATGACCCCGCTCAGTGCCGACGACGTTGCCGACTGCATCGCGTTCGTCGTGACCAGGCCGCCGCACGTGAACATCGACATGTTGGCTGTGCTCGCCCGCGACCAGTCCGGAGCCACGGCGGTCCACAGAACGGACGGCGCGGGGTGAAGGTAGTCGATGAATTTCTCTCGCGTGGGGACGCCCGCGCGGCACAGCGCCTGCACAGTGTGCGCGACGCCCGCCGCGCCGCACGCAGGAGGCTGCCGGCCGTCGTGTTCGACTACGTGGACGGCGCTGCCGACGACGAGGTGACGATGCGGCGGAACGAGGACGCGTTTGCCGCAGTGACGCTCGCACCGAGGATGGCTTCGGGCAAAGTCGAACCGCACCTCGCCGTGAACGTGCTCGGGAGGTCCATCGACTTCCCGGTCCTGCTCGCGCCATGCGGGCTGGTCCGGCTCCTCCACACCGACGGCCCTTCGGGAGTGGCGCGTGCGGCGGCTTCGAGAGGCACTGTGTCGGTCCTGAGCACGGTCGCCGGGCGCTCCGTGGAGGTCGTCGCGGACGAATCGAAGGCACCATTGTGGTTCCAGGTGTACTCCGCCGCGGGCTTGTCGGAGGCCGATGCGCTGAGCGACCGGGCCGCGGCGGCGGGGGTGGAGGTGCTCGTGGTCACGGTCGACACGCCGGCGCTCGGCAACCGTGAGCGTGATGTCGGCCACGGAGTTGCCCCTCCGTTACGCGTGGACGCGCACAACGCGGTGCCGCTGGGCATGCAGGTCTTCTCTCGTCCGCGCTGGGCGGCGCAGCTCGCGGCGACCGGAATCCGCCTGTCGAAGAGGGGAGCCGGCCCGGCGGGTTCCGGCGGTGGTCTGCTCAGCTCGGTCGCATCGCCGTTCTCTTGGGGCGATGTCGCGCACCTTCGCAGTCGCTGGCAGGGCCCGTTCGTCGTGAAGGGGGTACTGTCTGGCGCCGACGCACGCCGGGCGGTGGACTGCGGGGCGGACGCGGTCGTCGTCTCGAACCACGGCGGGCGCCAGCTCGACGGGGCTCCGGCGACGCTGCAGGCGCTGCCGCACGTGGTCGCCGCCGTGGGTGCCGACGCGGAGGTGCTCGTCGACGGAGGCATCCGCCGTGGCTCGCACGTGGTCGCCGCACTCGCCCTCGGGGCACGAGCCGCGCTGATCGGGCGCCCTTATCTCTTCGGACTCGCTGCTGCGGGCGAGCCCGGTGTGGTGAGGATCCTCGACGTCCTGCGCGCGGAGATGCGCCGGACGATGGTGCTCATGGGCTGCGCCTCTGTGGACCTGCTCAGCCCGGACTGGCTCGTCCCGGCCCCCTGAGCAGGGTTCCACGGCCGGCGCGGTGCGGCCTACAGGTACGAGAACGCCAGCGCGTTCGATCTCCCGCTCTGGGTGCGGACGGTCAACTCCTCGGCCTTCTTATGGCCGCCGAGCTCGGGCACCGTGACCGTGCAGGAGGTCCGCGTTCGGCAGGACGTCGGCGCCGCCGCCGCCCCGAGGTACGCCACGATGTCGCCGTTCCTGCTGAAGAACCCCGAGCCCTGGACCACGACACTCTGGCCCGCGTGCCCCAAGGCAGGTGACACGGCGTCCAGGCGTGGTCCGGAGGGCGATCCCGGCTGGTCCGGTCCCGGAGCCGTTGTTGGTTGTCGCGACGTCTCTTCAGGTGGCCCGGTCGACCTGGCCGCCGGGCCGCCGCTAGGTCCCGTTCCCGCGCCGTTCGTGGGGGAGGGTGCCTGCGACCTGAGCGCCAGCCCGAGCGCGAGACCGGCCAGCACGAGGACGAAGACGCCGATGGAGGCGCTCACGAGCAGCGCCGGGGCGCGATCCGCTGCCCCACGCCCGATCCGGCGCCGCCTTCGGCTGACCCGTTGAACGCCCGCCCTCCCGCTCGCCGTCGTCCGCGCGACGAGACGGCGCTCGCCGGTCTCTTCGTTCTCGCCGCTCGGACCGTCAGCGGCGGCACCGTCGCGCCGTCGCGCGCGGCTGACCGCGTTCGCCATCGCCGCTAGCGCCTGGCGACTCGGCTCTCCCGAGAGGGGTTCTCGTGGCTCGGGCGATGTCCCGTGGGCCCGACTCATACCAGGTACCTTTCCCCGGATGCACCCATGGCGCACACCGTCATCACGGCCCCTGGTCGCACAGGGGTGTCGTCGGCAAGCCTCTACGAGGTGAGCGCAAGGGTCGACGCGAGGACCTTCCGATCGCGGCCCACATCAGCTACCGCTCCCAGCGGCCCCAGCGCACCACATCCTCGAAGGGGCGCCTGTCCGGATGCTCGATCGGGGTAAGTGGCCGGTCCGAGGGATAGCCGAGCGCGACGAGGTAGGGACAGAAGTGACGTTCGGGAAAGCCGAGCACCCTTCTCGCCGCGTGCTGGTCGCCCACGGCGGCGTGCCCGGACGCGATCCCCAGGTCCGCAGCTGCGAGCATGAGGTACGCGGTCGCCTGTCCGAGGTCGTATTGCAGCCAGGTGGCGTGCATGTCGTCCTCCGGATCGGCAGCCACGAGTGCGATCGTCGCCGCCGACGTCGCGACATGGGCGGCGCCTCGCCAGACGTCCGCCAGCTCGCCGAGTTGGTCGCGGTCGGTCACGACCACGAAGTGCCATGGCTGCCAGTTCATCGACGATGGGGCGCGCCGTCCGGCTTCGAGGATCTGGTCGAGATCCGCCCGAGCCACCGCTCGATCCGTGTACCGGCGGACGTTGCGCCGCGCCCTGATTGCGTCCCAGGTCTCCATGAGCCCGGTCTACCAGCCCGGCGGAGGAGCCTCCGTACCCCGAGGGGCAACCCCTGAGGGGATCCGATCTCCACGGGGAAGACCGCACGTGGACCGGCGGGCAACCGAAACCGGGTACTGAACGTCTGAAGGGAGTCCACCGCGGCGGCGGGGAAAGGAGGTCTCGCCTTGCGTCGGCTCAGATCAGGATCCCGTTCTTCGAGGAGACGCCGATGGGCCCGTGATGTCACGGCATTGACTGTCACGGCAGTGACTGCCTGTGCGATCGCCGTCGGAGTCGCATCGGCGTCGACCGTCGTCCTGCCCGTCTCGATACAGTCGCTCGCCGCCGCGCAGTCGGCGCGAGCGGTGGTGCGGCCGACACCCCTCTGCACCTCAGCTAGGTCGGTGACTTACCTGACGGTGCGTCGCACCCGTGCGTTTCCCCAAGATCACTTCCGCTTCTCCTTCCCGGCTGAGGTCGTCGTCGGCACCCCCGGGGCGGCGCGTCGAGTCGCCCGTGAGCTCTGCGCGCTGCCCGAGATGCCGACGGGGGCGTTGCACTGCCCAGCGGACTTCGGCATCACCTACCACCTGCGCTTCTCACGCGGCCACGAGTCGTATCGCGTGGTGAACGTGGACGCGACGGGGTGCCAGACCGTCCGGGGGCTCGCGAAGGCGCGGTGGGTAGCCCGCTCCCCGAAATTCTGGCGGGTGCTCGGCGTCGCAATGCACCTGGAGCACCCCTCGTGGGCGGCGTTCCGAGGGTCCGGACCCGGCGGCTGAGCTAGGGGAGCGGCGAGCATGGAACCCGCCAGACCTGCGATCAGTCCGCCATTTCGACCAGTCCGGTCACGTGGGTGACAACGCCGGCCACCGACAACTCACGAGGCCCGCTCGCACGCTTGCCTCGGAATCCGGATAGGTGCGGAAGTGGCGACCCGCTCCGCGTCTGATTGGGGAACCGATGCGCGCCAAAGGGATCGGTGACGAGGTCGAGCGCGACCAAGTGGCCCCGATGGGGTCGACGGATGCGAACGAGAATCGAGTGCTGCGTTTCGGTTCTTCCATCGGGCTGCGAGCCGTCGGAGGTGCCAACGGCGTGGTGGAGCCCCGCGGCTCAAGGCACCAGCGTGAACGCGCAGGCATGACGTGGCCGCACGACGGAGAAGTGGCGGTGATCGAGCGTTGCGATCGAACTGGCATGATGACGCTCGGCGAGCGCGACCACAGAGGCATCCACGATCCCGAGCGGAAGATCGAGGTACTGCTCGGTGAGCTCAGCAATCCGCTCCCACTCCGAGTCCAGGACCGGTTCGACGATCAGCTCTCCATCGGCGATCGAGCGGGCGAACGCCAGCTCCGCACGGACGCCGATCCGATCGGCCAGCAGGTAGCCGACCTCGGTCACGACCAGCGCGGGGACAAGGAGCGGTCGCTCGGCGCCAGAGAGCAGCTCGACACTCCGATGGTGATTGCGGTCTTTCTGTGCTGCCGCAGCGTAGAGCGGTCCCGCGTCGACGATGAGCACTAAGCCGGACGCTCAGACCCGCGGCGTCGAGTGATCGCTTTCCCGACGAACTCGTCGACGCGCTCGGAGGCGTCGGTAGGCTCACCCTCTCCGATAGCGAAGAAACCCAGCCGGCCGGCCGCCGGAGGGCCCGGCACGTGCTGCTCGATGGCTTCTCGGGCGATGTCGGCGATCGAGACGCCTCGCCGCCTGGCCTCGAGACGGATCCTGGCGTCGAGCTCTTCTGGCAGCATTATCGTCGTTCGCTTCATGAGGGCAGCATATCACATCACGCTTCATGAAGCGCGCCTGCGATCGGCAGGATGGCTACTGCAGGAGCGGGAGGGAGCGGGAGCTCTCCTCCCGCTGCTCACCGCGTCCTCGTCCGCAGGCCGTCGACGACCCGATCGCAGATGTGGCCCAACTCGCGGACCTGGCCGGGGCTCAAGGGGTCGAACAGGCTCGCGCGCACGGCGGCGACGTGGCCCGGGGCCGACGCCTCGAGCTTCGCAAGGCCGGCCGAGGTGAGAACGGCAACCTGGCCGCGGCCGTCGGTGGGGCAGGAGCGCCGCTCCAGCCATCCCGCGTCTTCCATCCGGTCGACCGCGTGGGAGAGCCGGCTGAGCGAAGAACTGGTGGCCTCGGCCAGCTCGCTCATGCGCAGTGCCCGGCTGGGTGCCTCCGAGAGCTGCGCCAGCACCTGGTAGTAGGAGGCGGGCATGCCGGCGTCCCGCTGGAGCTGGGCCTCGAGGCGCTCAGAGAGCAGACGGCCTGCCTCGAGGAACGACCGCCAGGTCCGCTGCTCCTCGTGGTTCAGCCAGCGCGACTTCGCCATGTCCCCATCGTAGGGCGCGTCACCGCGGAATAGTTGAACACTCAAGCGTGTTCACATGGAGGAGAGTGGTTGAGCATTCAATAAGGAGGAATTATGACCAGCCTGATCGCCACCGAGATCCCCGGCTACGTCACCGGCACCTGGAGTATCGACCCGGTCCACTCCGACGTGTCGTTCAGCGTCCGCCACATGATGGTGAGCAAGGTGCGAGGGCGTTTCGAGAGCTTCAGCGGCCGGATCGAGACCGGTGAGGACCCCCTGGACTCGACGGTCACCGCGGTCGTCGATGCCGCCAGCCTGAGCACCAACAACGCGGACCGAGACGCCCACATCCGTTCCGCCGACTTCTTGGAGGTCGACACGTATCCGACCCTCGAGCTGCGGTCCACCGGCCTGCGGGCGAAGGGGGACGACGAGTACCTCCTCGACGGCGACCTCACCGTCCACGGGATCACCCGCCCGGTCACCTTCGACGTCGAGCTGAACGGCTTCACGAAGGACCCCTTCGGCGGTTACCGCATCGGCTTCTCTGCCAGCGCCGAGATCCGCCGAGCCGACTTCGGCGTCAGCATCAACCTCCCCATGGAGGGCGGTGGGGTCGTCGTTGGCGACAGGATCCAGATCGGGCTCGAGGTGGAAGCCGTCCTCGACGTGCCGGCCGCCTGAGGCACGGCTCTGCCACCCACCGGGTGACCCTCATGCGGATGACGGCCGGGTGCGGGCCACGGGAATCACTACGGGGTACAAATCGGTGCCGCAGTGCGCATCGGCTCCCGCCATGCTGAAGGCGGGCTGGGCCATCACCCGGGGTCGGATGCCGTGGTTCGCGTTGGAGGCGTGGAACAGCAGAGGGTGGGCCAGCACCACGTCGCCCTCTTCGGCGACGACTTCGCCCGAACCAGACCAACCCCTCGCGGCCATGACCGCAGTCAGGGGTTCGTCGAAGTCGTCCGCATCCAGGCCCCCCCGGTTCGGTTTCCCACAGGATGCGAGCCGCCACGTGGTGGGAGCCCTCGACGAGGACGGTGCCGCCCCTACCCGGTTCGACTGTCGAGAGGCAGAAGAGGTTCAAGAGCGCCTGTTCGGGAGACCAGACGTGGTGGCGGAACCACCCGCCTTCGATGTGCCGGTTGTCCCGTAAGGAGGATCGTCGAAGCCCGGGAAGTGGACGGGCCACCAGCCCATCTCCTTGGTTATCTCCCACCGATTCCAACCCACCAGCGGGTCCACCGCCGTCTGAAACCGAT
Organism: Acidimicrobiales bacterium; assembly: GCA_050743605.1. GTDB lineage: Bacteria > Actinomycetota > Acidimicrobiia > Acidimicrobiales > RAAP-2 > JAJYVT01. The sequence continues at coordinate 3,725 of JBOGGB010000139.1, read as the reverse complement.
CGGTCAGGGCGTCGGTATAGGGCGGTTCCGTCAGGGACCCGAACGCCAGGCTCAGGCGCCGGAGTGAACTGGTGGCGCCCATCCCGGACGCCGGATCAGGCAAAACGGATGACCAGCCGGATCCGCATACACGTGGTCCCCCTCGGGCAATCGTCGTGCGCCCAGCGCCAACACCAGAGGCTCCGCCGCAACGAGATCGTCGACCATGACATCGAGATGAACCTGTTGGGGCCACGCCGGATCGGGCCACCGCGGGGGTTGGTGATCCGGTGCTAACTGGAAGGCAAACCCTGACGTCGTCTCGTTTTCCGCGATGACCACCCAATCGTCCGATCGATGCGTCTCAGCGAGGCCCAACAGCTCCGAGTAGAACTCCGCCAGCGCCGCAGGATCGGGGCAGTCGATGACGACATGGTGACGTCGACCGATCATGCCCGCATTCTGCCGCTGGAAGACCGAGGCCAGTCGTTCACCGACCAGAATTGGGGCGTGGCCGAGGCGCTCCTCCGCGACCTCGCGGTCGCATCGTGGGCCTGGAGGCGCCCACCCTCGACGGATGTCGGCGCAGCACGACTACCACAGCCGAAAGGTCGACCGTTGCACGCGACCCTGAACCACACCATTGTCTGGTGTCGCGAGAAGAAGGTCTCCGCCCGCCGTCGGCGGCTTCGCCGGTGCGGCGCCGGTGCCGGTTCGGATGTTCAGCCTGCCGACGAACCTCAGAGATTGCCGCGAGACCCGCACGAACCGGCATGTAGGGGGCGCTGCGGGTCGGCTGGTCAACTGGTCTATCGGGGCACGGTCGAGTGATCGGACGGGCACCTCGGGGAAGCGTCGGTTCTGGGGCTATCGTTGCCGTCGTCGAGGTGGGTGTCCCATCGAGCCTCCTTCGGCTTGAGTTCGTGGCGGCTTTCGAATGAGCTCGGGCGCGGCCAACGTCCCGCGGCATAGCTGAGAGGAGCGCCGTCATGCGAGTGCTGGTGTTGGGCGCCGGCTTCGGTGGCTTGGAGTTGACTACGCAACTCTCCGACGAGCTGGGCGCTGAGATCGAGGTCGTACTGATCGACCAGGCTGACGCCTTCGTGTTCGGCTTCTCCAAGCTCGACGTCATGTTCGGACGCAGGGTCGTCGACGCGGTGCGCCACCCCTACCGCGACCTGGTCAAGCCTGGTGTGCGCTTCGCGCAGACCACCATCCGGGCGATCGACCCGGTGACGCGCAGCGTCGAGACCGACGCCGGTCCCTTCGACGGCGACGTGATGGTCGTCGCTCTCGGCGCCGACCTCGAGCCCGCGGCGACCCCGGGGCTCGTCGAGGCGGGACACGAGTTCTACACCGTGGAGGGTGCGTTCGCCCTACGAGAGGTGCTCGCCAACTTCGACGGAGGACGGGTGATCGTCGGCGTCACCGCCACGCCATTCAAGTGCCCCCCGGCACCAAGTGAGACGGCCCTGCTGATGCACGACTACCTCGTCGGCCAGGGGCTGCGCGATCGTTCGACGATCTCCCTCGTCATGCCGTTGCCGGTGCCCATACCGCCGTCGCCGGCCGCATCGGAGGCGCTGCTCGACGCGTTCGGCGCGCGGGGCATCGCCTGGCATCCCAACCAGCTCGTACGCGAACTCGACGCGACCGCCAAGGTCGCGCGGTTCGCCGACGGCAGCGAGATGCCCTTCGACCTCTTCCTCGGCGTCCCGGCCCATCGGGTGCCGGCAGTCGTCGCCGAGTCGGGTATGGCGGTCGATGGGTGGATCCCCGTCAATTCCCTCACGCTCGAGACCTCGTTTCCGGGGGTATACGCCATCGGGGATGTCACGAGCGTCGGAACCCCCAAGGCGGGCGCCTTCTCCGAGCGACAGGGGGCGGTCGCTGCGCAACGTATCGTCTCGCTCGTCCGGGGCGACGCGGGCGACTCCCACTACGACGGCTACGGCCAGTGCTATCTCGAGTTCGGGCACGATGAGGTGGCCCGCGTCGAGGTCAGGTTTGTGAGCGGACAGCCGCCGAGCGGCACCTACGACGCACCCTCCGAGATGCTTGCAGCCGACAAGGCTGAGTTCGGGGTCAGCCGCATCCAAAGGTGGTTTGATCGTGTCTGGGATTAGCCGCGGGTCAGTCCTGGGCGATGCCGTCGTAGGCTGAGCCGAGCACGAGCTGGACCTCGCCGGCGGGCACCTGGAGGTTCTGAACGATCTGGGTGGTGCCGGTGACGAACGCCTCGAGGCTGTAGGCGCCCGAGAGTTCGCCCGGTGCGTACTGGATGACGTTGTCGGCGTACTCGAAGCTGCTCGCGTTGCCCGTCCCGTTAATGGCGAATCCCCGGTTGTGCAACGCCCCCGCGGCCGCCGTCGCTGCTCCATTCGCGCCGAAGCCGTTCAATACCTCGACGAGCACCTCGGATGGCGAGACACTCGCCACCGCTCCGGAACCGGGAGGTGCGGCCGCCGCGGAGGGGCTCGACGTCGTGCTTGTTCCGGCTGCGCCCGTGGTCGGAGTGGTCGGAGTGGTCGGAGTGGTCGTCGTGGTCGGAGTGGTCGTCGTGGCGGCCCCCATCGGCGCGGTGCTACCCGCCGGTGAAGAAGAGGAGGGCGCGGACGACGGTCGCGGGGATCGGGGCAGGGGAGACGAAGTGGTGGGGCGCGCCGAAGGGGGAAGGGTCATCCGGGATTGGCCGCCCAGTGAACTCCTGGTCGGCGGGCTGGAGAATCCCCCGGCGAGGGCGAACGCGCCGAGAACCACGATCAGGAGCGAGGCAGTGCCCGACGAGACGACCACGGCCCTCTCCCGCGGGGTGCGACGACGCCTGTGGATCGCCCTTGACCGAGATGGGTGCTCGGGTATCCGGGGCGATGGCCTACGCGTGAACGAGGGCCTACGCATTGCGCAAACAGGCTAGGCCGGGTGGCGGCCAACGGGAGGGACCCCCAGCGGCCAACGGGAGGGACCCCCAGCTGCCTCTGACGAGACCTGAGGTCGTGCGCCGTACCACGCAGGCCGAGGGATGACCGGACCGATCTCGCGCTTGGATTATCGCCGTGGACGGATCGCCCCGCCGCGGGCGAGCATGGCCACGAACTGCTCGATCCGGCGTTGACGCGTCTCAGCACGCCTGGCGGTGGTCACCCTGTAGAGGACGGAATAGCGATCGGCGCTGCTCATGCGTTCGAACATCGCCTTCGCCGGCGGGGTCGCCTTCAGCGCGGCCGCAAGGTCCGACGGGACTTCCATGGTCGCCTGGCCTGCATACGCACGGTCCCAACGGCCGTCTCCCTTGGCCTGCTCCACAGCAACGAGTCCAGTTCGCTCCATCCGACCCTCTGCGATGAGCCGGGTGGCGATTGCCACATTCCGCTTCGACCAAGCGCCACCCGACCGTCTTGGAGCGAACCTTCGCCGGAACGTGCGCGCGTCGCCCTTCGCGAGCTGCCCGTCCACCCAGCCGTGACAGATCGCTTCTTCGAGGGCCTCCTCATAGTTCAAGGTCGTCGGATCGGTGGTTCCCTTCTTCGCCAGGACCAGCCAGACACCCTCGGCCTGTCTGCCCTGATTTCTGAGCCACTCCGACCACGCCCTCGCGTCAGCCACCGTGAGCACAGGGGTCTCGCCGGGCACCACAGTCACTGTGCCCCCGCAGAGCAGAACCATCGGCGCTCGGTCGATCCCGGAGCCGTTACATCCCGATCAAGCCCACCCGTCGAGAGCTCGTCAAGTACGCGGCGCAACTC
>JBOGGB010000138.1:0-1594 GCA_050743605.1 Acidimicrobiales bacterium | reverse complement strand
CCGGTGAGTCCCAGCTCTTGTGTTCCACTACCGTGATCGAGGTTGGAGTGGACGTGCCCAATGCCACGCTGATGATGATCGAAGATGCTGACCGCTTCGGCTTGGCCCAGCTTCATCAGCTACGCGGCCGGGTGGGGAGGAGCACACGCCCGAGCTGGTGCTTCCTGCTCGGGCGGGCTCCGACCCCCGACGGCGAGGCCCGGCTGGACGCGCTGGTCAACAGCGCGGACGGCTTCGAACTTGCAGAGATCGATCTCGAGCTCCGAGGGGAAGGTACTCTCCTCGGCTCTGCGCAGTCGGGCGCGAGCGACCTGCGCCTAGCCAACCTTCGTCGCGACGCCGACCTGCTCGATCACGCGCGCGTGGCGGCAGAACGCCTCGTGGCCGAGGACCCTCTCCTCCGTGACCACCGCGACCTGGTCGACGAGATCCGCCTCTTCCTCGATCCCGCCGAAGAAGCGTTCCTCTTCAAGTCGTGAGCGCCTCTGAGCCCGGGGCCCGAGGGGTTCGGGCGCGCGGTGGGCGCGCCCACAGCACGACCACGGATGCCGCGACGAAGGAGGCTGCCATGACGTAGAACGCCCAGTGGAACCCGAGGGTGTCGATGATCTCGCCGAGCGCGATGGTCCAGACCGATCCGAACCCGTAAGAGATGGCGAAGTAGTACCCGAACGCGCCCTGGTGATCGGTCTCGTCGAGGCCCTCGGAGAAGACCGCCTGGAGCAGCGGTGACTCCGAGAAGGCGAACAGCCCCATCAGCGCACCCACCACTCCTAGGGCGATAACGCTGCGCCCGACGAGGACGAACGAGGCGATGGCCACGGCGCCGACGAGGTACGTCACGACCAGGATCCGCCTCCGACCCGCCCGGTCCGCGACCCACCCCGCGATGACCGGACCGGCGATGCTCCCTAAGAGGAGCACCGTGAAGAGGCTGCCCACGGTGAGCACGTGAAGGTGCAGTCCGCTCTTCAGGTACGCCGGGACGAAGACCGACAGCGTCCCGAGCCCCCGGCCCCCCGCCGCGATCGTGCCGGCGATAATCGCACCGGTGGCTTCCCGGCTGCGCAAGAGGCTCCGCACCGCCTTCATGTGGTCCCTGCGGACAGTCGGCTCCGCGGTCCGTACCGGGTCTCGAAGTCGCCACCCGACGAGGATGCCGCCGATCGCGAGCGGGATCGCCAGGAACTCCACTCCGACCCGCCATCCGTACGCCGCGATGAGCGCCGAGACGACGAGTGGGATCACCGCCGTCCCGATGCTGCCGCCTGCGACGTGCCAGGAGAGGGCGTAAGCCCGTCGTTTCGGGAACCGCTTGGTGAGGGCCGCACTTCCGATGGGGTGCTGGGGCCACGAGACGACGCTGCCGACGAAGCGCGCCGCCCCGAACACGAAGAACCCGGGGGCGAGCCCGCCGACCAGGCTAGAGATCGCCAGTCCGATGTTCTGCGCGCAGAGGAGGAACCGGGCCGAGTAACGGCCGGCCATGCCAGCGAGACCCTGTAGCAGTCCCCCTGCGATGCCCGAGATGCCGAGCACCAGCCCGAGCGCGCCGTACGACACGTGCAGCCCCGAGATCACGAAGGGGTAGGCG
>JBOGGB010000137.1:0-3776 GCA_050743605.1 Acidimicrobiales bacterium | reverse complement strand
GCTCCGTGGTGACCGGGGGCTCCGGGGCCGGCCCAGGCACTGCGCGCCGCACCAGTTGGCGGTGCCCGTTCGCCGTCTGGTCGTCGGCCATCTCGTCCATGCCGATCGGGCCCTCGGGTCGGCCCTCGAGGAACTGTCGGACGACTGGGTCGTCCGACGCCGCCATCTCTTCTTTGCTCGCGAATTTGACCAGGTGCGAACGGAAGAGGATGCCCATGTAGTGAGCGATGCGCATGACCGAGTCGATGTTGTGCGTGATCACGAAGAACGTCGCGCCCGTTTCGCGCTGCGCGGTGTTCACCAGGTCGTCGAGGTAGGCGACCCGCACGGGGTCCAAGCCTGAGTCCGGCTCGTCGAAGAGCACGATCTCCGGACTGGTCACCATGGCACGCGCGAGGCCGGCGCGCTTTTTCATGCCCCCGGACACTTCGCCTGGGAGCTTGCCAAGGTGCGCCAGGAGCCCGACGAGCTCGGCATTGCTCAAGACCAGCTCGCGGATCTCCCGCTCGCTCTTGCGGGTGTGCTCGCGCAGAGGGAACGCAATGTTGTCGTAGAGCGTCATCGAGCCGAAGAGCGCTCCGTCCTGGAAGAGCACGCCGAACTTCTTCCGGACCTCATAGAGCTTGCGCTCCTTTATGCCGACGATCTGGTCGCCGTCGACCCAGATCTCGCCCCGGTCGGGCGTGAGCAGCCCGAGCATGTTCTTCAAGAGGACCGACTTCCCGGTTCCGGACGGTCCGAGGATCGCCGTGGTCCGGCCCTTCGGGATGTCGAACGTGACGTCCTCGAGGACGGTGTGACCGCCGAAGCACTTGGTGAGGCCCCTGATCGAGATGATGGGCTCCCCAGGAGCGACCCACCGGCGCGGCGTCCCCGCCGCCACCGCGTGCTCTTCGGTCGCCTGCGGCGCTCGCGCCGTCGATGGGTCGGCCAGCGGAGCCGCCCTCCTCTTCGCCCACGACCTCATCGCCACCGTCCTGAGGAACGGGCAAGAGGCGCTCGCCTCACGGTGACGATCGCACTTGGGCACTCGCTCGTGCCGGGTCCCCACTTGCCCTTTCCCGACTTGCCCCTGGAACGGGCGCACGACGCACGGCTCACGGAGGGGAGACCGTAAGGCGGCATCGTCGATTCCGTTCCTCCCCGCAGAGGCACGACGTGCCCCGCCTGGATCCGAAGCAGCCGAGTAGGGGGAACACCAGGTGCAAGGTCCGCAACGAGGACCGGGGGGAGGCGTTGCGGGTCTGGTTCGTCCAGACCCGGCTGCGGTCCTCCCGAGCCGTCCGATCGCGCCCCAGCGGTCGGACGGGAAGATCGCGACGGGAGTCCGCGAGACGGGCAGGATGTTCGCGGTCGCGCTCGAGGCGATCCACCAGCTCTTCGTGCGCGGGCTGCCTGTCGGCGAGTTCTTCGATCAGTGCTGGTTCCTCGCGCGGGTGACCACCTTGCCGCTCATCCTCGTCTCGATCCCCTTCGGTATGGTGATCGCCCTCGAGGTCGGCTCGCTCCTCGCGCAGATCGGCGCGCAGTCCCAGCTCGGGGCCGCGATGGTGCTCGCGGTCGTGCGCGAGCAGGCACCGGTGGCGACGGCGCTCCTGATCGCAGGCGCCGGGGGCTCTGCGATGTGCGCCGATCTCGGGTCCAGGCGCATCCGCACAGAGATCAGCGCCATGGAGGTGATGGGGGTGAACCCCATCCAGCGCCTGGTGCTTCCGCGACTGCTCGCGGCGATGGTCGTCGCCTTCCTGCTCGACGCCGTCGTGAGCGTCGCAGGGATCCTGGGTGGGCTCTACTTCGGCGTCGTCTCCGTGCACGTCACCCAGAGCAGCTTCTTCGCCACCTTCTCCGAGCTCGCGCAGCTCGCCGACCTCGGGATCGCGCTCTTCAAGGCGGCGGTCTTCGGGTTCTTGGCCGCGATGGTGGCCTGTTACAAGGGAATGTACGCGAAGGGAGGGCCGAAGGGCGTCGGAGACGCCGTGAACCAGGCGGTGGTCATCACCTTCATCCTGGCGTTCTTCGTGAACTTCGTGCTCACGGTCTTCTACTTCAACTTCGTTCCGCAGAAGGCCATCTGATGGCATCGACCGGCTTGTCCGCCTCCCACCGCGACCTACCTCTTCAGGTCGCCGGCCCGACGAGGCCAGAGGGCCGCTTGGGAGGTGTCGTCGACGTCCTGGCCGCTCCGATCAACGCCCTCGAGCTCTTCTACGCGCATCTTCGCTTCTACGTCCGGATCTTCCGCGCGATGCCGCGTGCCCTGCGATACCCGAGGGAGATCGGCATCCTGATGTCGGACATCGCCATCGGGCCGAGTGCTCTCGTGGTCGGGGGCGGCATGTTCTTCGTGGTGATGAGCATCTCGTTCTTCACCGGCACCGAGGTCGGGCTGGAGGGCTTCACGGGCTTGTCGCAGATCGGTGCTCAGGCGTTCACCGGAGTCATCTCCTCGCTGGCCAACACTCGTGAGATCACGCCCCTCGTCGCCGGGATCGCACTGGCCGCGCAGGTGGGCGCCGGATTCACCGCACAGCTCGGCTCGATGCGAATCTCCGAAGAAATCGACGCGCTGGAAGTGATGGGAGTGAACAGCGTCGTCTACCTGGTGGCGACGCGGGTGTGGGCTGCGCTGATCGCGATGATCCCCCTGTACCTCGCGGCGCTCTTCTCGAGCTTCCTCGCGACCGAGTTGATCGTCACCAAGTTCTTCCACCTCTCGCCCGGGACCTACGAGCACTATTTCCAGCTGTTCCTCCCGCCGGTCGACATCTTCTACTCCTTCCTGAAGGCCATGGTCTTTGCGGTGGTCGTGACGCTCGTCCACTGCTACTACGGCTTCCACGCCTCCGGCGGCCCCGCCGGGGTGGGGGTGGCGGCCGGACGTGCGATCCGCCTCTCCATCATCCTCGTCGTCCTCTTGAACCTCTTCCTCTCGATGGTGCTGTTCGGCGGAGTCAGCATCACCGCGAGGTTGGTCGGATGAGCGCCAGGTCACCCCGTCGAACTTGGCACCTCGCACGTGCGGGGATCGCCCTCGCGGTGATCGCGGCCGCGGCCGCCGTCACCGTCGTGTCCGTGAGCGCGGCTGACGGGGACTATTCGGGCGACTATCGGCTGACCGGGTACTTTCCCCGCGCCGGCGAGGGACTCGAGCCGGGCTCCGAGGTCGTCTATCGCGGGGTCCAGGTCGGCAGGGTGACGACAGTCTCGCTCGAGGGCCGCCGGGCGAAGGTGGCGCTGCTCGTCGACCCCGGCTTCCGCGTCCCGATCGCAACGACCGCCACCATCGAACCGCTCAACCTCTTCGGTGCCGAGCAGCTGGCGCTGAGCGTGCCCCGGGGGGGTGGCCTGACAGGGCCCTTCCTCGCGCCCGGGGCCGTGCTGGCCCGTACCCGGACTTCTGCCGAGCTCAGCGAACTGTTCACAGCCGCCGCTCCCCTGCTCGAGAGCATCACACGACAGGACCTCGCCACGGTCGTGGGCGAGCTCGCCGAAGCGGAGAACGGGGAGGGACCAGCGATAAGGGCGTCCATCGGAGCCGGGTCGCACCTCGCCGCCCTGTTTGACCGGACGCTCAGCGCACAGCTGGAAGCCCTCGACTCGTTCTCGGCTTTCACGGCGGCAGTCGCTCCCGACGGTACGTCGCTGAACGGCATCGCCCGCGCGGAGAACGTCGCACTGCCGGCGTTCAACCACGAGGCAGCCGACTACCGCAAGTTGCTCGCGAACCTGACATCCTTCTCCGCGGAGCTGGCTCGGCTGCTCTCGGACTACCGGCC
>JBOGGB010000136.1:0-7776 GCA_050743605.1 Acidimicrobiales bacterium | reverse complement strand
CGCTCATCCTCGTGCCGACGGGCGTGCAGACCCTCGCCACCCAGTTCTGGGCCTACCAGGAGAACCTCTCCTACGGCCAGGCCGCGCCGTTCGCCCTGGTCATCATCGTGGTGGCCGCCGTGCCGAGCTATGTGCTCGGTCGGTACTTCGATCGTCTTCCCGCCCGCGCGCGTGCGGCGGGATGACCCCCGACCCGTCGTAGGCTCTGGGGCTCTGCGGGTGCGACGAGGCCCCCGCGGGGCTCCCGCTCACGGCGAGCGACGAAGGAGTGGACGCCGATGCCTGGCATGAGCTCGGGGCTGAGTGCGGACAATCCGACCGTCGTGTCCGCGTTCCACGAGGCGCTCCTGCATCAGGGCCTGGTGGTCCTCCTGATCGTGATCCTGGGCGCCCTCGGCTGGTACGCCATGCGCTGGAACCAGTGGCGGCGCGCCCAGCGGGGGGAGGACGCCGCGGCGCAGGGGTCCTGGGCCTCGCCCGCCTCCTCGAAGACCGCCGCGCCCGAGCCGATCGCCCGGCGCGTGCTGCGGATCGGCTTCGGGCTGCTCTGGGTTTTTGACGGGGTCCTGAAGGCGCAGGCGTCCATCCCGCTCGGGCTCGTTCCCAACGGCGTCCGGCCCGCCGCGTCGGCCTCCCCGGCGTGGGTGCAGCACGTCGTCGCCTGGGGAGCGATGGTGTGGAGCTACCACCCTGTGACCGCGGCGTCCGCGTCGGTGTGGCTCGAGGTGGGGATCGGCGCCTGGATGCTGGTGGCACCCCGCGGCCCCTGGTCGCGCCTCGGCGGGGCGGCGGGCGCCGCCTGGGGGCTCGTCGTCTTCGTGTTCGGCGAGTCCTTCGGCGGGCTGTTCACCTCCGGGCAGAGCTGGCTCTTCGGCATGCCGGCAGCGTCGCTCTTCTACGTCGTCGCCGGGGTGCTCGTCGCGCTGCCCGAAGGATCCTGGGCAACGCCGCGCTTCAGCCGGTGGACGGTCCGCGTGATCGGGCTGTACTTCCTCGGCATGGCTCTCCTCCAGGCGTGGCCCGGACGCGGCTTCTGGGTGGGGACGGACCGGTCGGGAGCCGGGGCCGTCACGAGCATGGTCCGAGCAATGGCACAGACGCCCCAGCCCCGCTTCCTCTCGTCCTGGCTCGGCGCGTTCGCGGCGTTCGACGGCGCCCACGGATGGGGGGTCAACCTCTTCGTCGTCGTCGCCCTCGCGGCCCTCGGCACCGCCCTCCTCACCGGGGCGCCACGTCTCGTGCAACCGGCTGCGGCGACGGGCGTCGTGCTCTGCCTGGCGACCTGGGTGCTCGTCCAGGACCTGGGGTTTCTCGGGGGCGTCGGCACCGACCCGAACACCATGGTGCCCACGGCCCTGTTGCTCGTCGCCGGCTGGTTCGGCGTCACCGGCGCGCAGGCGCCGGCCGTCGTCGCCGATGCCCGAGCCGGCGGCGCGCCGCCGCTCCCGGTGTCCGGGGTCGGTCTGGCGTCTACACCTCCGCCGTCCACGAGACCCGCGTGGAGGGGCTGGACGGCACCAGGTGGGGCGATAGGACGCCGGTGGACGGCGATGTCGCTCGACCCCGCCCACGGCTTGCACGTGATCGCCGCGGCCTGCGCCTTCGCGGTGGTGCTCTTGGGCACCGTTCCGATGGTCGGCGCCGCGGTGAGCCGCCGGGCGGACCCGATCCTCATCGAGGCGATCGACGGGACGCCTACGGTCTCGAACCGGGCAGCACCGCCGTTCCGCCTCGTCGACCAGGACGGCGTCCCGGTCTCGCTCGACAGCCTTCGAGGCAAGGTGCTCGCGCTGACCTTCCTCGACGACGTGTGCACCTCGGTCTGCCCCGCCATCGCCCAGGAGCTCCGCGGCGCCGACCAACTGATCGGCCCGACAGCCCGACGGCACGTCGCGCTCGTGGCCATCAACGCGAACCCCCGCTTCGTCGCACCGGAGTACCTCACGGACTTCGACGACGAAGAGGGGTTCCAGCGCCTGCCGAACTGGCTCTTCCTCACCGGCTCCACCACCGAGCTCCGTCGAGTGTGGAGGTCCTACGGGATCGAGATGGGGGACCTCCCGGGAGGGGCGAGGGCGGGTGGCGCCCTCTCCACGTCGGTGATCGACGCCTCGGGGCGTATCCGCTGGCGCTACTCCGCCAAGCCGGGCCCCGACTCCGCCGCGACGGAGTCCTCGTACTCCGCGCTGCTGGCGAGCGCCATCGAGGGCGCGCTGGCACCAGGGTGACGAGCTTGGGCACGATCCTGCCGACAGACCGTCCGTCGGGGCCGGTGCGCCCTGACGGCCGCGGCCTGCCCTGACGGCTAGTGCGCGCCCGACAGCTCGGCCGCGGCGGCCTTGGCCCAGGTCCTGTTCACCTTGCCCGACGGGCTCCGGCGTACCTCGTCGACGAAGAGCACCCGGCGCGGTCGCTTGTGATCCGCGAGGACCGCGCCCACGTGGTCGATGACTGCCCGCTCCTCGAGCGCTCGCCCCTCGTGCAGGGACACGAGGGCCACTACGCGCTGGCCGAACCGTTCGTCGGGCACACCGACGACCACGGCGTCGGCGACGGCAGGAAGCGTGAGGATGATCTGCTCGACTTCTTCGACGAACACCTTCTCGCCCCCGGTGTTCACCACCTCGCTCCCCCGGCCCAGCAGCGTCACATTGCCGTCGGCGTCGATCGTCGCCATGTCGCCGGAGATGATGTGGCGCAACCCGTCGATGACCCGCCAGGTCTTGGCCGTGCGCTCCTCGTCGTGCAGGTACCCGAGCGGCATCGACCCGGACGCCGCGAGGACGCCCTGGCATCCGGAACCGGGCTCGACGTCCCGATCCTGGTCGTCGAGTATCCGCCCGTTCGGCGTGAGGCGTGGCCGGGTGGAGAGGGGGTCCTCGCCCGGGCGGGTGATGGCGACCGCGTAAGGCCCGCCCTCGGTCGACGCGATCAGGTCGGTGAAGGTCACCTGAGGAGCGATGCGAGCGATCCCCGACTTCACCTCCGGGCTCCAGGTGACGCCGGCGCTGGTGATGCGTCCCAGGCTCGACATGTCGAAGGGGCGTCGTTGCGCCTCGGCCCGATCGAGCGCGGCAAGAATCGGTCGGGCGAACGCGTCCCCGACGATCGAAAGATCGACCACGCGCTCTTCGCCGATCAGCCGGCACAGCTCGTCCGCGTCGAGGGACCGCGAGGAGGTGAAGACCACGCAGCCACCGAGCAGCAGCGTGGCCAGGCCCTTGAAGAGGGCGGTCGTGTGCATGAGGGGGGCGGCAAGCAGCGAGCGCGGCTCGCGACCTTCTCGCACCACCTCCGCCGCCATTGCGGCCGCCTCGGATGCGGAGCCGGGGATGACGAGATCGAACGCAAGCCAGCCGTTCACACCGAGGGGCGGACCGAGCAGGTCCTCGTGGCGCCACACGACTCCCTTCGGGTAACCGGTGGTGCCGCCGGTGTACAAGATGAGCTGGTCGTCGCCGCTCCGCTCGATGCGGCGAGCGGGATCCGCCTGCTCGACCAGCACCTCGTAGGACTCGGCCTGCGCGGCACCCGCCGCCCCGTCGGCGACCTCGACGAGGTGTACCGGGCGTCCCAGCCGCTCGGCCACGGCGACCAGCCTGTCGGCGAGCGAGCCGTGATAGACGACCACCTCGGCGGCGGCGTCCTCGAGCAAGTAGGCGAGCTCTGCCTCCTGGTAGCGGTAGTTGACGTTGATCGGCACTGCCCGCAGCTTGAAGGCGGCGTAGGCCACCTCCAGATACTCGATGCAGTTGTAGAGGTCGATCGCCACCCGGGAGCCCGGCCGGACACCTCGACGCGCGAGCGCCGCGGCGAGGCGTGCCGCCCGCTCGTCGAGCTGCGCCCAGGTGAGCCGGCGGTCGCCCTGCACCATCGCCACGGCACCAGGCACCGCGTCGGCCACGTGCTCCCATACGGTCGCGATGTTCTCGTCCACGGCACCCCACCGCTCCCCGGGGCGCTCGCCTCGGGCCGAGCGCCGACCCTACCGGGCGGGCGTTCCGGACGTCCACGTCGGGCGTCCTCGTCTGCGAGCCTGCAAGGCCGTTCGTCGGCGCGTGACCTTCACCTTGGGGCAAGCCGCGCGATCCGCTCGCCGATGATCGTGCCCGAGGGCGAGAAAGAGCCGATGGAGGAGACGAGCATCGGGGAGTTCGCCGGGTGGTCCCGCCGAGCGCGAACGCGCCAGGCTGACCTCGGCGCTCCGCCGGGTCGCCTCGCTCTGGCGCGAGCTAGGTCGAGGGCCGCTGTCGGCGCCAGTATGGACCGACCAAGCACGCCGGCGGCGAGGAGCCCCGCGGCGAGGAGGCGCACGATGAGCGGTTCAACGCCGGTCTCGACGACCGATGCGGTGCGCGCGGCGTACCCCCACGAGCTGGGCGTGGCATACGGCCCGGACCCGCGGCACATCGTCGATCTCTACCTCCCAAGAGGGGAGCCGGCCGGGCCGACGATCGTCTTTCTCCACGGAGGCGGCTTCCGCACCGGGGACCCCGGCGGAGTGGGCGACCACGCGCTGCCCTACCTCGAGGCGGGCGCCTGTTTCGTCGCGATGGGCTACCGGCTCGTTCCCCACGCGCGGTTCCCCGACGGGGCTTTCGACGTCGAGCAGGGGCTCCATGCCGTGCGCGACGAGGTACGTCGGCGTGGCGCCGACCCTGAGCAGATCTACCTCTCGGGTCATTCGGCCGGCGCGATGCTCGCCGCCCAGGTCGGGCTGCGCGACAGCCCGGGTCTCGATCCGGACCTCGTGAAAGGGCTCGTCCTCATCAGCGGGTTGTACGACTCGAGCGAGGAGCCCGAAGAGATCGTGGACCGTTCGTCGCCCCGCTACGTCGCCGACCTCTGCGCCGGGATCGAACGGATGCCGCGCCACACGATCACCGTCTCGGGCGATCGCGACTTCCCGCTCGCGCTGACTGATGCTGTCCGCCTCGCCGCCGCCATCGGTGCGCGCGGCGGCTCATCCGAGCACTTCGTCGAACCGGACGCCGATCACTTCTCCGCGAATCGGAGCTTCGTCTCCCCCGGTGGCGCCGTGGCGGAGGCAGCCAAGGCGATGATGGGGCTCGGGACGGGATCTGCGTCCCGGGACCGGCGCTGACCGGGGAAGGCGGGTCCCCGTGCGCGCCGCGCAGATGACCGGGCCAGGACGCTTCGAAGTCGTCGACGCGCCCGATCCCGTTCCGGCGCCCGGAGAGGTGCTCGTGCGCTCACACGCGGCTTCGATCTGCGGGAGCGACCTCCACCAAGTCTTCGAAGGGACGTACGAGGGCGCGTTCCCCGCGCCGGCGGGCTACCCGGGTCACGAAGGTGTGGGCAGGGTGGTGGCGTCGCGGTCTGGGCGGTTCACCGCGGGCGACGCCGTGCTCACGGTGCCGTTGCCCAGGCGCGGCGGTTGCTACGCGGAGTTGCAGTGCGTGGGTGAGGACTTCCTCGTGCCGTTGCCGGAAGGCGGCGACCTCGACCGGCTCCTCATGGCCCAGCAGCTCGGCACGGCGGTGTACGCGTTCCGCCGCTACTGGCCCGACGGCACGCCGGCGACCGGCCTCACCGCCGCCATCCTCGGTGCAGGTTCTGCCGGGCTGTTCCTACTCCAGCTCGCCCGGCGAGCCGGGTTCTCGCGCACGATGGTCGCCGACCGGGACAAGGAGCGTCTCGAGGTCGCCGGCGGACTCGGTGCCGACGTGCTCGTCGACATGGCGACCCAGCCGTTCCCAGAGGTGGTCATGGCCGCCACCGGGGGTGTCGGCGCAGACCTCGTGATCGAGGCGGCGGGGCCCGACCGGTGCCGCACCGCATGCGTCGAAGCCGTCCGCCAAGGAGGCAGGCTCGGGTTCTTCGGCCTTCCCGAGCACCCCGGGCTCGTGCCGTTCCCCCTTGCTGCCGCCTTCGGCAAGGGCGCGACGATCGAGATGGTGGCCGGCGCGCAGGCCGAGCCGGGGCTGCGGGCCTTTCGGGACTCGATCGGCCTCATCGCGAGCGGGGCGATCGACGTCGACCATCTGCTCGAGCCCCGCTTCCCTCTCGAGCGGGTGCAGGAGGCGATGGAGGCGGCGCGTGACCACGCCGGCGTCAAGGTGACCGTCACCATCGCCCCCGGTGGGTGAGCGCCGCATCCCAGGACACGGCTTCCAACGGCTCAGGCTCGCGAAGCCTCGCTCGACGGTTCGCTCGATGCTGCCAGGAACAGGTCCAGCACCGACTGGTCCGGGGCGGCCGGGCAGTGCGCGGTGGGGATCCTGCAGAGCAATGTCAGCGCGTCGTTAATCTGTTCGGCCGTGATCACGGGGCTGTGAGCCGAGGCGATGGCGGAGATCGGCAGGTCCGAGAGCCGCATGACGGACGCGGCAAAGCGGTCCACGTCGACCAGGTGCAGCCAAGGGGACAGCGCGTGGATGGCGAAGAGCGTCATCGCCTGCGCCCAGAAGTCGGGATCGAGGGCGCCCACGTCGCGGGGAAAGCGCTCGGCCCCCTCGCCACCGGGCACCGGGGTGGCGAAGCAGTCCGACGCCCAGAAGACGCCGGTCGCGGAGTCGAGCAACCCGCGCGTCGTAGGCGCGTCGTAGGCGGGTGGCCGAAGGAGGGACATCCGGCGATCACCGGCATCGAAGCTGGCGCCGTCGTCCAACCAGCGGCACCGTTCGAGGGGGAACTCGAAGGCGTTGGCGTATCGCTCCATGAGCGCCCACGAGCACACGAGGGTCGCGTTCGGGCACGACCGCAGCACCTCGTTCAGGTTGCCCACGTGGTCAGCGTCCTCGTGGGAGATGAACACCCACTTCACCCTTGCGGGATCGACGAGGCCGAAGGTGTCCTCGAGCCAGGCTCGGCGGTTTCGTGCCGAGCCGGTGTCGACGACGAGGGGTTCTTCGCCGTCGATCACGAGCGAATTGATGAAGACGGACAGCGGCTCGCCCAGGGCGTGCTGGACCTCGTGCACCACGAAGGTGCCCGGCGCCACCTCGGTGGGATCGAGACGACTAGTGGGCTCGGTCAAAGCCGCGGGCATCGCCCCTCCTTTGCTTCTTCGACCTGCTCCCTCCCCGGAATGAAGAGGGAGCATCCGAGCTCTCCGCCTCCACCCGGCAAGAGCAGGTGCGCGCATATTATCGAAGCGGGCGGATCCACGTGACGTCCATGTGACATTTGTCATGGTCAGGTCGTGACGGGCAGCACTTCCAACGAACCCGCGATGACGCGAGCATCTGGAGGTGGAGATGGAGGTGAAGTGAACGCAAGTCCCGAGACGCGCGTGCGCCAAGACGGTGTCGTGCTCAGCGCGCTGAAGAAGTCCTACGGCCCAGTGGAGGCTGTCCGGGGGATCGACCTCCTGATCGCCCCCGGCGAGACGGTGGCGCTCCTCGGGCCCAACGGCGCGGGAAAGTCCACCACGATCGACATGATGCTCGGGCTCGCGCGGCCCGACGCGGGCAAGACGACCCTCTTCGGGCTGACGCCCGCCGAGGCGGTCGCCTCCGGTCGCGTCGGCGGGATGCTGCAGACCGGATCGCTCCTCGAGTACCTCACGGTCCGTGAGCTCGTGGAGGTGGTCGCGTCGCTCTACCCGAGACCCCTCGGGATCGACGACGTGCTCGAGGTGACCGGCACCCTCTCATTCGCCGAGCAGCGCACGAACCAGCTCTCGGGCGGGCAGACCCAGCGCGTGCGCTTCGCGCTCGCGCTGGTGGCCAACCCGGACCTCCTCGTGCTGGACGAGCCGACCGCCGCCTTGGACGTCGAGGCGCGCCGTGACTTCTGGTCGTCCATGCGCTC
>JBOGGB010000135.1:0-25162 GCA_050743605.1 Acidimicrobiales bacterium | reverse complement strand
CTCTTGGGTCGGGGTGACTGACATGTGGCTCCTTTCCTCCTTTAGCGAGATCGGTGCGTGTGGACGTTGCGATCAGTGCGCGTCGGTGGTCGACATCGCGCTGTCGAAGTACAAGATCGTGAGCAGGGCGAAGATGAAGGCCTGGATCGGGCCGATGAGGAAGACGTCGAAGAGCTTCCACACCACGTCGAACACGAAGGTGAAGACGTCCCCGATGGGAACGGCGCCGAGCTTCCAGGCGCCGAGGGCGGCGATGAGGGTGAGCATCAGCGCTCCGGAGAACAGGTTCCCGAAGAGCCGGAGCGCCAGGGTGACCGGCTTGGCGATCTCCTCCACCATGTTGATGAACCCATTGGCGAAGAAGAGGTACTTCGGGAACGGCTGCAGCAGGTAGTGGCGGAGGTACCCGCGCGCGCCGCGGGCACGGACCGACGCGATGTGCACGAGCACGATCACGAAGACGGCGAGCGCCGCCGGAAGGTTCACATCCGCGGTGGGGGGGCCGAGGATCTCGTACTTGCTCCCGACTGTGAAGATCTCGAAGAAGTTCGCCACGAATATGAAGAGGAAGAGCGCGCACGCCAGCGGCACGATCGCCATGCCACGAGGCCCGATGGAGTCCGCCAGTTGCTTGCGCACCGCGCTCACGCCCAGCTCCCAGACGAGCTGGAGCTTTCCCGGCACGCCACTGGTCACCTGGCGGCGGAGTAGCGCCCCCAGGACGACGATGACGACCACCGCCGCACCAGTCGCCCACGCCGTGTCCAGGTCGACCGGCAGGCCGAAGACCTTCACGATCGGGTGATCGCCGACGGTGATGTCCACCGCCAGGAGCGACCGCCCGAGCAACAGCGTTCCGCCGATGGCCATCGTCAGGCGGTCCCCTCGCCGCCCGCGCCCTCTCCGGGCTCGCCGAGGTCCCCGGTGTCGACCGGTCCGGCACCCGGGGCGTCACCCGAGCCGAGCGGGTCACCCAGCCCCGAGGCGCCCAACAGGAACGCGAGGCCCCCCCCGCCGGGGACGGTCCCCGCGACGCCCGCCTTCAGCATGGAGCGCGTCACGTTGCCGAGCAGCAGGAATTGGAAGAGCGCCAGCCCGCCGATGATCCCGAGGCCCAGCGCCGGCTTCACCCACGCGAGCACGAGCGCCACCACGGTCATCGACATGAGCCGTCCGAGCGTGTTCATGGCGAGCGGCCGGCGCTTGTCGCCTTCCCCCCGGCGCCCCACCTTCAGCACGGAGCGCACGATCAGGCGGAAGTTGCCGATCCCGAGCGCGATGCCGATGCACAGCCCGAGCGCCCCCCAGGTCTGGTTGAACAGGAGCAGCAAGACGAGACCCAGCACCCCCACGGCGAGCGCACTCAGCATCGTGCGGCGCGCGACCGCGGCCACGTCAGGGAGTTGGAACCGTTCGAACATGCCTTCTCATCTTCTCGGACCCCGACCGCGCGCCAGCCTCGGCGGCGGGTGCCCACGAGGGAGGTTCGCCTGCCGGCGGGGCCTTCCCGCAGGTCAGACGTACTTGCGGAGCTGGTTCACGGCGAGCAGGACGGCAGAGAGTACACCGAACGCGAGCCCCCCGAGGGAGAACCACGGCGAAGTCCCCAGCGCGTCGTCGATCGCATAGCCGATGGCCCCGGCGGCCACCACCGAGATCGCGCACGCGGTTCCGATCCAGAACAGGTCGCCCAGCTTCGGGGCTCGATTGCGTCCGCCGGGCTCGCCGGACGCCGCGTCGCCCGTCGTCCCAGGTGGGGTGGGTCCGTCCGCCATCGCCGACTCCGGCCCCTTCAGGCCGGGTCAAGGTGCGGTGCACCAGATCGACTCCCCGCGATCACGCGCCCGCGCGCGCGCCCGTCGCTCGATGCCATCCCGGTCCGCGACCCTTGGCCCGGTTGGGAGCTGACACGCGCTTCATCATTCCATCCGGTCTGCACCCCCGGCAAAACGATCACTCGGGCGAGGCGGGTCGGCCGGGGCCCCGGGGACCGTCTGGGGAGGCCGCGCCCCGTTCGTCGCTGCGGCCCGAGGTGCCGGGGAGCCGCCGGCGGCCCACTCGCCCCCCCGGCGGCGAACGGACTCCAGGCGGCGGTCGGTACCCTTCCCCGGCGCCGCCGAGCGTCGAGGGCGCGCGACCCCCGCCTGCGCCCGCTCTGCCCGCCGGCGCAAGTCGGGGTGGAACCACGTGAACAGGGCGACGGCGAGGAGCCCGACGCCGAGCGGGATGAACGGGTTCACCGCGCCGACGAAGAGCGGGAACAGGATGAATCCCGAGAGGATCGCGGTCCACGTCCACAGGATCACCACGCTCCGCCGGTGGCCGTGGCCCAGCCGCAGCAGCCGATGGTGGATGTGGTCCTTGTCCGGCGTGTGGAAACCCGTGCCCCGGGCGGTGCGCCGGACGAACGCGAAGGCCATGTCCACGATGGGCACGCCCAGGATGAAGAACGGGATCAGCAGCGGGGCGAAGAAGAAGTAGGTGTGACCCGTCGTCGGCGACGAGGGCGGGATGCGCCCGCTGATCACCATCGTCGAAGCGGACATGAGCAAGCCGAGGAGGAGCGCCCCCGCGTCGCCCATGAACATCTTGGCCGGATGGAAGTTGAAGGGCAGAAAGCCGAGGCACACCCCGCAGGCGATGACGGCGACGAGTGGACCGATGTTTGTGCTCGAGAGCACCCCGGTCTCCATGAGCCGCAGGCCGTAGACGGCCAGGGCGCCGGCGCCGATCGCCACGACGCCGGCCGCGAGGCCGTCCAGCCCGTCGATCAGGTTCACCGCGTTCGTCAGCGCGATCACGACGATTGCCATGATGAGCGGCGTGACGCCGGGGGTCAGCGACACGACGTGTGCCAGCGGCACCTTGAACCAGTAGAGGGTCACCCCGAGGAAGTAGAGGATCGACGCGGCGAGGATCTCGCCGGCGATCTTGGCAGGGGCGGACATCTCGCGAGCGTCGTCGATGAGCCCGACGCCGAAGATCGCCGCCGCGGCGACCACCACACCGAGGGGTTCGGAGGACCCCGCGAAAAGGCCATGGAGCCGCTGGACGCCCGCCGCGACCATCATCGCCGCGAGGAAGCCGAGGAACATCGCCGGGCCGCCGTACGGCGTCGTCTTCGTGTGGATCGTCCGGTCGCCGGGGTGCGCCATGTAGCCGGTCTTCCGCGCGATCCATGCGGCCGGCAGCGCCGACGCGGCGGTCACCGCCGCGGCCACCCCCATGACCACGGCGTACCACCCGTACCACGGCATCGGCTACCCCGTGCCTCCCCGGCGGCGCTAGCCGGAGCCCGTGGTGAGGCCCGGGTAGGGCGGGAATTCGGCGCACAACTCGCGCACCTCGGCCCGCACCGACGCCACCTCGGCCTCGTCGCCCCGGGAGCGGAGCGTCCTCGAGATCAGCTGTGCGATCTGCGACATCTCCGTCGTGCCCATGCCCGCCGTCGTCTCGGCCGCAGTCCCCAGCCGCAGCCCGGAGGTCACGAACGGCGAACGCGGGTCCTCCGGGACGGTGTTGCGGTTGCAGGTGATCCCCCCGCGGTCGAGCACCTCCTGAGCCTCCTTCCCGGTCAGCCCGGGGTCGAACGTCCGGAGGTCGACGAGCAGCATGTGGTTGTCCGTGCCGCCCGAGACGAGGCGGAACCCTTCCTCGGCCAGCGCAGTGCCGAGCGCACGGCAGTTCTCGACGACCGTCGCCGCGTAGTGGGGGAACTCCGGCGCCTGCGCCTCGGCGAAGGCGACCGCCTTCGCGGCGATCACGTGGTCGAGCGGGCCGCCCTGGAGGCCGGGGAAGACCGCGCTGTCGATCGCCTTCGCGAGGTCCGCGCTGCACAGGATCGCCCCGCCCCGCGGCCCGCGGAGCGTCTTATGGGTGGTGAAGGTCACCACGTCCGCGACGCCCACGGGGGTCGGATGCGCCCCCCCGGCGACGAGCCCGGCGGGGTGGGCCATGTCGAACATGAGCAGAGCGCCCGAGGCGTCGGCGATCTCGCGGAAAGGTGCAGGGTCGATGACCCTGGAGTATGCCGTCGACCCTGCGACGATGAGCCTGGGCTCCTCGCGCTTCGCGAGGTCCGCCACCTGGTCGAAGTCGATGACCTCCCCCGCGTTCGACGGGTCCCCCGTGGCCGGGGTCACGCCGTAGGAGACGAACCGCCAGATCTTCGAGGTGATGGACGCAGGCGAGCCGTGCGTCAGGTGTCCGCCGTGGTCGAGGCGCATGGCCAGGACCGTGTCGCCTGGCTGGAGGAGCGCCGTGTAGGCGGCGAGGTTCGCGTTGGCGCCCGCGTGCGGCTGGACATTGGCGTGCTCGGCCCCGAAGAGCGACCTCGCCCTCGTGCGGGCCAGGTCCTCCACCTCGTCGATCACGGAGTTGCCGCCGTAGTACCGGCGGTGCGGGTAGCCCTCGGAGTACTTGTTGGTGAGCACCGAACCCGCCGCTGCGAGCACCGCGGGGGAGGTGAAGTTCTCCGAGGCGATGAGCTGCAACGTCGTCGACTGGCGCTCCACCTCGTCGGCGCACAGGCGCGCGACCTCGGGATCGCGGCCGAGCCACGCGGCGAACGGCGACGCCTCGGGCACCTCCTGCGTCGCCCCGGTCTGGCCCCGGGTCATCTCCGGCTGTCCGGGCAATCCCGGAGCGAGCATGGCAGAGCGGTTCCCACGGAGGAGGGCATGGGGCCCACTCTACCGGCGGCCGCCCGGGGCTAGCGGAGGGACGCCTCGACCCACGACCAGGCGATCGAGCCCTCGCGGAGGCAGGCCGGCGGCGACACCGTGCAGTCGACCACCGTCGAAGGGGGCTCGTCGCAGGTGCCCCCGTCGACCACGAGCGCGACGGTCGCAGCGTCGAAGGCCCCGCGCACCTGGGCCGCAGCCGTGCACGGCGGGGCGCCGTGCACGTTGGCACTCGTCGTCGCCAGCGGACCCGCCAGGCGGCACAGCGCCTGGACGAACCTGTGTCGGGGTTGGCGCAGCCCGACGCTCTTGCCGCTGCCGCCCAGCCGCGCGCCGAGCTCCGGATCGCAGGGGACGACGACAGTGAGGGCGCCGGGCCAGAAGCGCGCCGCGACCAACGCGGCGGCGCGCGGCCAGCCGCTCGCCACCTCGTGCACCTGGCGCCACCGGCCGACGAGGACCGGCAACGCGAGGTCGGGGGGCCGGTGCTTGGCCGCGAAGATCCCCTCGAGCGCCGCCGGACGGTCGATGCGCGCCGCGAGGCCGTAGACCGTGTCGGTGGGGAGCGCCACGACCCGGCCGTGCTCCAGCTCCCGGGCCGCCACCTGGAGCGCTCCTGCGTCGGCGGCGTCCAACACCGGCGGACGGCCGACCTGGGTCACGCGCGTGCGACCACGGCTCGCTCCCTGCCAGAGAGGTCGCGCGCGACTCGGACTTCGCGGTAGCCGGCTCTCATCGACAGCTCTCGTGCGGGTCGGACCTGGTGCGGTGCCATCTCGACGACGGCTGCGCGGCCTGGCACCAGCCACTCGCGGGCTCCGGCGAGCACCACCTCCACCGCGCCGAGACCGGGCGTGCCGTCGGAGCCCGGTCCTGCAACGAGCGCGCCGCGGGGCTCCCGGCGGACCTCGGGCTCGAGACCTGGCCACTCGTCCTCGCTCACGTACGGCGGGTTCGCGACGACGAGGTGGACCCTCCCCCGCCACTCGGGAGCCAACGCGCCGTACCAGCTGCCTGCCCGGAGCTCGACCTGGGCGGCCACGTGGGGAAGGCGGCTCGCCACGCGCCGGCGATTCTCCTCCGCCAGCGCAAGTGCTCCGGGGTCGACGTCGGTCCCTGCCACGTGGAGCCCGGGGAGCCTCGTCCCGAGCTCGGCAGCGAGGGAAAGGGCGATCGCGCCGCTCCCCGTGCCGAGGTCGGCCACCCAGAGCTCCGGCGACGGCTCGCGCGGCGCCGGGTCCTCGCGGCAGAGCTCGGCCAGGGCGACCTCGACGACCTGCTCGGTCTCGGGACGCGGGATCAGCGCACGATGGTCGACGGAGAGCTCCAGGGTGCGAAACGCCCAGCTGCCCAGCACGTACTGCAGCGGCTCGCCCTCGAGCCGCCTCGCCGCCAGGTCGCCCAACGCGCGCACTGTCTCCTCCTCCGCCTCCACGCGTGCACCCAGCACCTCTTCGACCATCCAGCGCGCCTCGTTCGCCGACCCGAGCCGGTCCGTGAGGGCAGCGCGGAGAGCTGCGCGGGACGTCATTCGGAGCCGCCCGCGAGCTGGCGAGCCCGCTTGTCGGCCATGAGCGCGTCGGTCAGGTCGTCCAGATCTCCCTGGAGCACCTGGTCGAGCTTGTGGAGGGTCAGGTTCAGCCGGTGGTCGCTGACCCGGTTCTCGCGGAAGTTATAGGTGCGGATCTTCTCGGAGCGCCCACCACCGCCCACCTGGCTCTTGCGCTGCACGGCGAGCTCGTTGGCGCGGCGGTCCTGCTCGACTTTCAACAGGCGCGCCCGCAGCACGGTCATCGCCTTCGCGCGGTTCTGGATCTGGCTCTTCTCGTCCTGCATCGCCACGACGATCCCGGTGGGGAGGTGCGTGACCCGCACCGCGGAGTCGGTGGTGTTCACCGACTGGCCGCCAGGGCCCGTCGAACGGTAGACGTCGATCTTCAGGTCGGCCGGATCGATCTGCACATCGACCTCGTCGGCCTCGGGAAGCACAGTGACCGTCGCGGACGACGTGTGCACCCGGCCCTTGGACTCGGTGACCGGCACCCGTTGGACGCGATGGGGCCCCGCTTCGTGCTCGAGGCGAGCCCATGCGTCGGCGCCCTTGACGACGAACACCACCTCGTTCAGCCCGTCGCGTTCCGACGGGCTCTCAGAGAGGACCTCGACGTGCCACCCGCGACGTGCCGCGTACCTCGAGTACATGCCGTAGAGATCACGGGCGAACAGGTTCGCCTCCTCTCCGCCCTCGGCGCCCCGGATCTCCACGATGACGTCGCGACCGTCGTTGGGGTCCTTCGGAAGGAGGAGGGCGCTCAGCCGCGCGCCGAGCGCCGCGATCTGCGCCTCGGCGACCTCCAGCTCCTCGAGCACCGCCTCACGGTCCTCGCCCGACGACTCGGAGAGCAGCTGGCGAGCGGTGGCCAGGTCCTCGCGCGCCGCGCGCAGGTCGCGCCACGTCGCGACGACCTCGACGAGCTCCTTGTGGCGTCGCGAGAGGTCGCGAAGCAGCGCCGGGTCACCGGCAGTGGCCGGATCGGCGAGCCGCGCCTCGACGTCGTCCAGCTCCTGGGTGAGGCCGTCCAGGCGTGCGTCGAACGACGGAACCGGCGACTCAGCAGGCACGGGGCCGCGGCCGGGCTCCCGGCCGGACGAGGATCAGCTCTTCGCCGGCGCGCGCTTGGCCGTCCGGCGTCCGTAGCGCCGCTGGAACCGCTCGACGCGTCCGCCGGAGTCGACGAGCTTCTGCTTGCCGGTGAAGAACGGGTGGCACTCGTTGCACAGCTCGACGTGCAGGTCCGACTTCGTCGAGCGCGTCGCGAAGGTGCTCCCGCAGGAGCAGTGGACCGTCGCATCGACGTAGCTGGGGTGGATGTCTGACTTCATGAGAGGCTCCCCTGACTTTCTACGTGTCCGAATCGTTGCATGATGTCGTCCCAGGGCCGGGTCAGCCGCCGGGCGTCGGGCCCTTCGCGATCTCTGCGAGAAACTCGTCGTTGCTCTTCGTGCTGCGCAGCTTGTCCATGAGGAGCTCCAGGCCGGCAGCCGCGTTGCCCTCGTTGGCCAGCGCGTTCAACACCCGGCGAAGCTTCCACACCTGCTGCAGCTGCCCCCGATCGAAGAGGAGCTCCTCGTGACGGGTGGAGCTCGCGTTCACGTCGATCGACGGGTAGAGGCGGCGCTCGGCAAGCCGCCGGTCGAGCCGGAGCTCCATGTTGCCGGTGCCCTTGAACTCCTCGAAGATGACCTCGTCCATCTTCGACCCGGTCTCGACGAGGGCCGTCGCCAGGATCGTGAGCGAGCCGCCCTCCTCGATGTTGCGCGCCGCACCGAAGAACTTCTTCGGCGGGTAGAGCGCTCCGGAGTCCACGCCACCGGACATGATCCGGCCGGTCGCAGGCTGCGCGAGGTTGTACGCACGGGCCAAGCGGGTGATCCCGTCGAGGATGATCACGACGTCGCGACCCTGCTCGACGAGCCGCTTCGCCCGCTCGATCGCGAGCTCTGCAACCGCGGTGTGCTCGTCGGAGGGGCGGTCGAACGTGGAGGCCACCACCTCGCCGTTCACCGATCGGCGCATGTCGGTCACCTCTTCGGGCCGCTCGTCGACGAGCAGCACCATGAGGTGCACGTCGGGATTGTTGGCCTCGATGGAGTGGGCGACCTGCTTCATCACCGTCGTCTTCCCGGCCTTCGGCGGAGACACGATGAGGCCGCGCTGGCCCTTCCCGATCGGAGAGAGCAGATCGACGATCCGCGCGGTCACGTTGTCCTTGCCGCCGGGCAACTCGAGCGCGAGCCTCTCGTCGGGGAACAGCGGGGTGAGATCCTCGAACCGCGGCCGTTGCCGCGCCGCCTCGGGGTCCATGCCCGACACCTTGTCGATGCGTAGCAGCGCGGGGTACTTCTCGCTGCTCGACGCCGGCCGGCACGCCCCCTCGACGTAGTCGCCCTTGCGCAGCGCGAACCGGCGCGCCTGACTGATCGAGATGTAGACGTCCTTCGACGACGGCAGGTACCCGTCGCAGCGCAGGAACCCGTACCCCTCGTCGCGCAGGTCGAGGAGCCCGCGGATCTCGACGAGCTCGCCTTGGTACGGCCCGTCCTGACCCGGCGTCCCCTGCAGGTCGCGCTCGCCGCCGACCGGGCCGCGCTCGCGGCCGCGGCGCCGGCGGTTCCGGCGGTTGCCGGGCTCCGCGTTGCCTGCCTGGGCGAATCGGCCCTGCTGGCGCTGCCCCTGACGGGCGGCTGCCCCGACGGAAGCGCCCTCGTGGACCTGGAGCGCCTCTGCGCGCACGGTCGGGGTGTCGTCGCCTGCGGCTCCGTTGGTCGCCGCCGCGTCGGACGGCACACCGGGGACGGGACCGTCCCCGTGGGCACCGTTGCTCGACGCAACCGTCTCGGTGATCGGCGGGGAGGGAGCGTGACCGTTCGTCCCGTTCAGGGACGTCACGCCGGCCGCCTCCAAGATGCGGTCGATGATGTCGGACTTCTTCGTCCGCGACGTCGTCTTGAGGGACATCGCCTGCGCGATGGCATGGAGCTCGTCTCGCTCCTTGCCCTCGAGCACCGACCGTTCGAGCTGCTCATTCGCAGTCATCGGTCTCCTTATCTCCTGATGGGTCGCGCGACTCGTGACGAGGCGCCGCGCGAGGACGGAACACGGGTGAAGGACAGGCGCCCCAGGCCTCCTGCTCCCGCGTACCACCGGTGGCGCCACAGATCGGAACCGGCCTTCGGGCCAGCGACCAGTGCGCCGTTGCCCGGTGGGATGCAGCCATCGTAGCCGCTGTCCGCGCCCACGGCAAACATCCCTTGGACCCCCTGCACAACACTCCGTGCTCCTGGAACATTCCCTTCCCGGCGCCGCTCAGTCCACGGGGTCAGAGCGCGAGCGCTCCCAGGACCGCATCGAGGCCCGCGTCGACCACCGAGGGCACCGAGATCTGGCTGATCGCCATGTCCGGGTCCTTCAGCCCGTGGCCCGTGAGGACGCACACCACGGTCGATCCCGGCTCGATGTCGCTTCGCAGCATCCCGGCCACCGCGGCAGCGGAGGCGGCTTCGCAGAACACCGCCTCCTCCCGGGCGAGCAGTCGGTAGGCCTCGAGGATCTCCTGATCGCTCACCGCGCGGATCGACCCGCCGGACTCGGCGGCGGCCGCGGTCGCGGAGTACCAGCTGGCGGGGTTCCCGATGCGGATGGCGGTCGCGATCGTCTCGGGATGCTCCACGGGGTGCCCGAGGACGATCGGTGCCGCACCCTCTGCCTGGAAGCCGAGGAGCCTCGGCACGTGCGCCGCGCGACCAGCCGCCTGGTACTCGAGGTACCCGCGCCAGTAAGCCGTGATGTTGCCGGCG
This sequence comes from Acidimicrobiales bacterium, assembly GCA_050743605.1. Taxonomy (GTDB): domain Bacteria; phylum Actinomycetota; class Acidimicrobiia; order Acidimicrobiales; family RAAP-2; genus JAJYVT01. The sequence continues at coordinate 15,122 of JBOGGB010000135.1, read as the reverse complement.
TTCCCCACTGGCATGCACTGCACGTCCGGCGCGCGGCCCAGCACGTCGACGATCTCGAAGGCGGCGGTCTTCTGGCCTTCGAGCCGGTACGGATTGACCGAGTTCACGACGGTGACCGGGACCCGGCTCGGGAGCTCGCGGACCACGGCGAGTGCGTCGTCGAAGTTGCCTCGCACCTGCAGGACCCGCGCGCCGTGGACGAGAGCCTGCGCGAGCTTGCCGAGCGCGATGTACCCCTCGGGGATGAGCACGACGCAGTCGAGGCCCACCCGGGCCGCGTACGCGGCGGCCGACGCCGACGTGTTGCCCGTGGACGCGCAGACCACGGCCTTGGCGCCCTCGGCTACCGCCTTGGAGATCGCGAGCGTCATCCCGCGGTCCTTGAACGACCCCGTCGGGTTCGCCCCCTCCACCTTCAGCCACACCGACGCTCCGACACGAGCCGACAGGCGCGGAGCAGGCACGAGGGGCGTCCCACCCTCGAGGAGGGTCACCACCGGCGAGCCTTCCTCGACCGGCAGGAGCTCGCGGTATTCCTCGATCACCCCGCGCCACGCGGCGCCGACCGGCACCTCAGTGGCCCCGAGCCCGTCCGAAGTCCACGTGCACCGGCGCACTCTCGTCGGTGCCCACCACTCGCAGCACGGTGCCGACGCGTACGACCGTGTCGATCGCGGCCAGCGCGTCCAGGGTCTCCCGCACATCGCCCTCCCGCGCGGCATGGGTGAGGAACACGAGGCGGGCTGCGGTTCCGAGCCCGTCCTGCTCCATCGCTCTGATCGAGACCCCGCGGGTCCCGAACGCGGCCGCCACCGCCGCGAGCACACCGGGTCGATCGACGACGTCAAGGCTGATGTAGAAGGCGGACCGGAGCTCGTCGGCGGCCCGCACCGAGACCCGGCGGCGGCGGGGTGCCGGAGCGTGCGCGCCGACCCGCAGGTTCCGTGCGGCGTCGATCAGGTCCCCGAGGACAGCGCTCGCGCTGGGCGCGCCACCCGCTCCCCTGCCGTAGAGCATGAGCTCGCCCGCAGTCTCGCCTTCCACGAAGACGGCGTTGAACGCCCCGCGGACGGACGCGAGAGGGTGCTCCACCGGCACCATCGCCGGGTGGACTCGTACGGACACGTCGGGGCCACCGTCGACGAGCTCGGCCACCGCGAGCAGCTTGATGACGTACCCGAGCCGTGCCGCGTGCTCGACGTCCAGCGACCGGATGCCGGTGATCCCCTCACGCGCCACCGTCGTCCCGAGCACGTCGCTGCCGAACGCAAGGCCCGCGAGGATCGCCGCCTTGGCGGCCGCGTCCTCGCCCGACACGTCCGCCGTCGGGTCCCGCTCGGCCAGGCCCAGGGCCTGCGCCTCTGCGAGCGCCTCTGCGTAGTCCATGCCGTCGTCGGTCATCTTGGTGAGGATGTAGTTCGTCGTCCCGTTCACGATGCCCATCACCCGAAGGACCCGCTCGCCCGCGAGGGACTCTCGCAGAGGTCGGATGACCGGGATAGCGCCGGCGACAGCCGCCTCGTACAGGAGGTCGACTCCGCTGGCCGACGCGATGTCCGAGAGCTCGCCGCCCGCCTGCGCCATGAGGACCTTGTTGGCCGTGACGACCGGCTTGCCCGCGCGAAGCGCCGCCTCGACGAGCGTCCGGGCCGGGTCGAGACCCCCGATCAGCTCGATGACCACGTCGACGTCCAGACGCTCCACGAGCCCCTTCGCGTCGTCGGTGAACAGCGTCGGGTCCACCCCGCTCGGAGCCCGCCGCGTCCGGCGCACGTCACGTACGGCGATCCCCACGAGCTCGAAGCGCACGCCGCTGCGCGTGGCGATCTCCGCCGCACGCGCGCTGAGCAGCTCCGCGACCGCAGAGCCGACGTTGCCGCAGCCGAGGAGCGCGACCCGGACCGCGCCCGGGCGCTCCGCTCCACCAGCAGGGCTGGGCACAGTCGCAGAGTTGGACGCAGCGGGCCTGGCCGACATTCCCAGAGGCTACCGCCCGCGCCATCGGTGACCGTGCCGGGGATCACGCTCTGCCGCGCGCTGCGCGGGCGGTGGCGCCCGCGCGCGCGAGCATGGAGTCGCCAGGCCCGACGCGAAGGGAGAGCCGGTGCACCCCATCTGGAGGATGGCCGAAGGAGGGCTCGGTGTCGCCATCACCGCAGTCACCCTGAGCGCGTGCTCGTCGACCCCTCCCGCTCACCACGAGACCACCACGACGCGACCACCGGCGCCCACCACCTCCTCGGTTCCGACGACCTCCACCACGAGCACCGCGTCGAGCTCCGCGTGCCAAACCTCGGATCTCCGCGTCGTCGACGTGGGCCAGGGAGGAGCCGCAGGCACCCAGGAAGTCAGCTTCTCCCTGACGAGCACCTCATCTACCCCGTGCGTGACGTACGGCTACCCGGGACTGCTGCTCCTGAGCACATCGGGTGCAGCCCTTCCCACGACCGTCATCCGAGGCGGGGCGCTGCACTTCGAGGACATCGCACCGGCCCGCGTCACGCTTCACTCCGGAGAGACCGCGTACTTCAACGTCGGGTTCAACGACGTGCAGAGCTCCACAGGCACCTGCTCCGTGGCGCACCACGTCGAGGTCACTCCCCCGACAGCCACGGCGCACGCGACGGTACAGGTCGAACCCGACATCGACGCCTGTGGCAACGGCACCCTGAACGTCTCGGCGGTCTTCGCCGAGACGGACGGGGGGGCGACCCAGACCACCGCACCGCCCTCTGCCTGACCTCAGGCTCAGGCGTTCAGGCTCAGGCGTTCAGGCTCAGGCGTTCAGGCTCAGGCGTTCAGGCCGCCGTCGACGAGGACCACGGTGCCCGTCACGTAGCTCGCGTCGTCACTGAGCAGGAAGGCGATCACGGCGGCAACCTCCTCGGCGCTCCCGTAACGGCCGAGCGGGACCCCGGCCTCGCGCCGGCGACGCGCCGCCGCGAGATCCTGTGCGCCGAAGGCTCGTTCGAGGTCCTCCAGCATCCGGGTGTCGATGTAGCCGGGAGCCACGGCGTTCACCCGGATGCCCCTCGACGCGACCTCCAGGGCTGCGGTGCGGGTGAGGCCGGCCACCGCGTGCTTGGACGCGACGTAGGGGCTGAAGCGGGGACCGCCCTTGATCCCGGCCTGCGACGCCGTGTTCACGATCGCGCCGGCACTGCCGGAGCTCGTCATCGAGCGCAGGACGGCTCGCAGGCCCAGGAACACCCCTCGCGCGTTCACGTCCTGGACGCGGTCCCAGTCCTCGAGGGAGAGCTCGACGATCGGCGCCACGCGCCCCTCGACGCCTGCGTTGTTCACGAACAGGTCGACGCCGCCGAGCGCCTCGGCCTCGGAGACGTAGCGCTCGACCGCTGCCTCTTCGGTGACGTCGGCTTCGAGGTGCACGGCGGCGTCCAGGTCTCCCGCAGTCGCCGCGAGCCGGGCTCCGTCCCGGTCCACGAGGACGAGGCGAGCCCCCTCCGCACCGAGGCGCGCGGCCGCGGCCCGACCGATGCCCGACGCCGCGCCGGTGACCACGGCCACCTTGCCTTCGAACCTGCCGCCGGGCGTGCTCGCCATTGCCTCGTCCTCCCCGGATCGCTCAGCCCTCGAAAACGGCGAAGCCCCGTGCCTCGATGCTCGTCCGCAGCGGTGCGTCGGGCGAGCAGGTCGGGTCCACGAAGGCACCGTGCACCGTGCAGGAGGTCGGCGATGGGCCTAGGTCCCAGCCCTTGAACACGAGGAGCTCGTCCGGGCGCATGTCCGAGAAGTACCACCACTCGTGCGCGGGGTTCGACCTCACCAGGCTGATCTCGAAATCGACGTCGACGCCGTCCACCTCGTGGTGGGCATCGGCCACGCAGAGGTCTTCGAGCGAGGAGGTCCGCTTGTCACAGACCGCGAGGGGCACATCCTGAGGAGGCGGCGTCAGGCACCGCCAGGTGTTGACGGCGAAGATGCGCGGGTGGCTCATCGCGACCTCGGGGTCGTACCCGACAGCTTCTTCGAGGAACCGACGTGCAGAGGCCGCCGAGTAGTCGAGATGGAGGAACCGCGCGGCGTCGGGGGCCTGGCGTGCGGCGCGCTCGGCCGGATCGGTCACCCGGATCACGTGACCTGGCTGCATCCACACGTAGGCGGCGCCGTAGGCCGACTTGATCGTCTCGGCGAGCTCGGGAAGGTAGTGCGCCTCCACGACCCCGGGGTCGGTGAAGTCCCGGAGGGAAGAAGGGGCGTTCACCACCACGAACCCCTCTCGGTCGAGGGTCGGGGGCTCGGGCGCCGTCCTGGCGTCGCGGATGTCGAGCGTCCTCGTGCCGAGCGTCATCCGCGACCGGTCGTCGTCGAAGATCTCGTAGAGGGCACGCTCCGGCGAGTCGGCCGCGTAGTTGACCACAGCGCGGACCGTCCGAACCACTGAGGTCGCAGACGCGCCCACCGTTTCCCCCTTGCCGACGCCAGTTCGAGGTGGCCCGCGTGTTGCAGGCCGCTGCCTACGGTAGCCGGGTCCCCCGCCCCCTGGAGCGCCACTTCGGCCCCCACGCGCTCCCGGCTCGCATCACGAGGCGCTCCGCGTCTGCTGCCACGATGCCTTCGTGCCGACGGCCGCCCATACCGTCTTGCCTTGCGGTGACGGCTCCCACCCCCAGGATTCCGAGAGCGCGTTCACGATCACGAGGCCGCGCCCCCCTGTGGCGGTCGGCTTCGGCTCGACCAGATGGGGAAGAGCGCGATCGGTGTCCGTGACGGCGACGCGCAGGACGCCTTCCTGCAGGCCCAGGCTCAACACGAAGCGCGTCCTGGCGTGGCGCACGGCGTTGGTCGTGAGCTCCGCCACGAGCAGGAGCGCGTCGCCGGGACAAGAGACGCCCCAGCTGCTCAGGACCCTTCCTGCGTAACGGCGCGCCGCGGTTGCTGCCCCGACCGTCGGCTCGAACGCCCTGCACGAAGATCGTGGGTCGTCGAACTGGTGGCCGCCGCCCGACACGCCTGCTTCGCTCCCTTCATCCCTTGGTCTTCTGTTACCCGTCGGTCGCATGACAAAACACAGGGGGGACTCCCGAGAATTTCGTTAGGCAGGTGATCTACGGGCGTTTCACGGCTCGTGAGTCACGAATGCAGTTGCCTGAACGGGCCGCAGACCAAGAAGACCGCGACACCGCCCCGACGAAGGAGAAATCACATGTTGCCAAATGCATCGCTCGCCGCGGTCCTTGCTGCGGCGGCGGGCTCCGCGCTGGCGATCGGCGTCGCCGCTCCGGCCCAGGCGTCCACAGCCACGACCTGGGCCCCCACGGCCACCCAAGCCGTACCGGCGCTCGCCGGCGCCACCGATGCCGGCCCCCTCGCAGGCTCCACCCCGATCACGGTCACCGTCGGGCTCGCCCTGCGTAATCAGCCGGCGCTCCAGGGCTTCATCGCCGGCGAGACGTCGCCGTCGTCTGCGGACTTCGGCAAGTCGTACACACCGGCGAGCTTCACCGCCACGTTCGGCCCGACGCAGACATCGGTCAGCGCGGTGGAGACCTACCTCACGGGCCAGGGCTTCCACAACGTGAGCGCGTCGCCCAACAGCCTGCTCGTGACCGCGTCGGGCACGGCTGCGCAAGCCGAGAGCGCGTTCGACACGACTCTCGACCAGTTCATCCTCGACGGAGCAACGTTCTACGCCAACACCACGCCGGCCATGGTCCCCTCTTCCATGTCCGGCACGGTCGTGGGCGTCTTGGGGCTCAACGACGTCTTCGAGGCGAGCGCATCGCCGCTGAAGTCCGGCACCCAGACAACGACAATCCCGAACGTCGTCGACGAGTACACGCCACAAGGCTTCCAGAAGGCCTATGCCGCGACAGGCACCTCGACAGGGGCAAGGACCGCGATCGCGACGATCTCGTCCGGCGCCATGACAGCGCCGATCGCGAACCTGCGTGCCGAGGAGCAGGCGAACGGGCTCCCAGAGGTGCCCGTGAGCGTCGAGAACGCAGGGTTGCAGACGCCTGCGACAAGTGCTGCCGGTGTCGAGTGGGATCTCGACAGCCAGTTCGCGATCGGCATGGCCCAGGATGTTTCCCACTTCTACTTCTACGACGCCTCGTCGCTCTCGGACGCGACACTCGCGCTGGACTTCAACAAGTGGGCGACACAGGACCTCGCCAAGGCGGCAAGCGCCTCTCTCGGGGAATGCGAGTTCTATCCGTACCTCGACGGCTCCATGGTGATCGACGACGAGATCTTCGCTGAGGCCGCAGCACAGGGCCAGACGATGTTCGCCAGTGCGGGTGACACCGGTGCCTCGTGCGCGGTCCAGGACACCAACGGCGTGCCCGACTCCGGCCCGCCCGACGTCAGCTACTTCGCCTCCTCGCCCTACGTGGTCGCCGTGGGCGGCACCACCCTCGTCACCAACGCCACAGGCAGCTACGACTTCGAGACGTCGTGGGTCGCGGGAGGCGGCGGTCTGAGCCACTTCGAGAAGAGCCCGTACTGGCAGGCCGAGGTCATGCCCGTGACCGGCGGCGAGGTTCCGACCGTGGAGGGAACATCCGGGGTGCGTGGCGTCCCCGACATCGCCATGGACGCCAGCGCGACAACCGGCGCTGACGTCTACACCACAACAGGCGTCGAGGGCGTCGGCGGCACGAGCCTTTCGTCGCCGCTCGCCCTCGGGGTCTGGGCCAGGATCGAGTCGACGTACCAGAACAGGCTCGGGTTCGCGGCGCCTGCCCTCTACAGCGTGTACCTGGCCGGCACATGCAACGCGGACACCTCGGCCGTCGAGCACATCTGCACGACGCCGGCGTTCCACGCCCCGATCGCGGGGGACAACGGGCTCTACCCGGAGACCCCCGGCTACAACTACGACACTGGGCTCGGCACGCTCGACACCTCGGCGATGGTCGGTGCCATCAAGCCGTTCGTCCCCAAGGTCGCGCCCACAGCGCCGGCGCAGCCCGCGGCGGTGGCCGGCGACAGCGAAGCGACCGTCAGCTGGACCGCGCCGACAACAGGTGGGACAACCATCACGTCGTACACGGTGACCTCTTCGCCGACAGCCAGGAGCTGCACCTGGACGTCCGGCCCGCTCGGTTGCGCGGTGACCGGGCTCCAGGACGGGACGGCTTACACCTTCAGCGTGACCGCGATCAACGGCGTCGGGGCCAGCCCGCCGTCGGCTCCTTCCAACCCCGTCACGCCTTCCGGGCCGCCGGCGAAGCCAGCCCCGCCGAGGGCATCGACCGGCAGGCACGGTGACGTCACGGTCGGATGGACGGCTCCGGCTACAGGGGGCAGCCCGATCACGGGCTACGCCGTCGCCAGCAGCACAGGGCGGTTCTCGTGCACCTGGAAGTCGGATCCCCTGAGCTGCACGATCGCCGGCCTGCACGCCCGCACCGGCTACGCCTTCACGGTCGTCGCCGAGAACGCGAACGGCGCGAGCCCGCCGTCGACACCGTCCAACACGGTCACCGCTCGATAGCCCAGGAACGGAGCGCGTCCCCCTCGGCTTCACGTCGGACTTCAGAGTTCGCCGAGGCCCCGACGGACGCGCGAGGCGAGAAGGTCGACGAGGATGTCCTCGAAGCGGGACCAGGCGACGAAGTGGCCCTCGCCGTCGAACGTAAAGAGGGTGGCATCGTGAACCCTCCCCTGCGCCTCCCGGCTCCAGGCGCACGGGACGAGGGGGTCGTCCCTGCCGTGCCAGAGACGAACCGGGACCGAGATGGACTCGTAGGAGAAGCCCCAGGGCTGGTCGATGGCCCGAAAGTCGTCGACCGTGCCTCCGGGGCGCCGCAGCCCCTGCGAGACCGCTCGCGTCAGCGCGGCCAGACCCGAATCCTCGACCGCCGCGATGTCGGCTCTGGGCATGGAGCGGCTCCTCCTCGCCCACCACCACCTCGGCAGGCGCCGGGCCATCGCGGCCTCCGCCCGGAAGCGCAGGCACGCCACTCCCGGCCACTTGTCCGACAGATGGAGATCGGGCCACAGGAGCGACGGGGCCGCGGTGGGCGGGTCCCAAGGCCAGTCGAGTGGCACGACGCCTGCGACGATCGCGACCGCATCGACCCTGTGGGGCAAGAGGGCTCCGAGGGACGCGGCGAAAGGGCCTCCGAGCGACCACCCGAGCACGGAGCAGCGACGAATGCAGAGGACCTCGAGCATGGTCTCGACGTCAGCGGCCCACTCGGCGACGACGCGTCCGCGGGCCCGGGTGGAGGCTCCGGTCCCCGGTCGATCGGGCGACAGGATCCTTATACCCAGGCGCGCTGCCGCGGGTCCCGCGACCGCGGCGTCGAGGCAGCCGGTGAAGCCGCCGTGACAGCTGAGCACGGGATAGCCGCGGGCGTCGCCGAACTCGGCATAGGAGAGCTTTCGCCCGTCCGACAGGGTGACGAACCGCAGCGGTCCCGCACCCCGCTTCAACCGCGCCGCCACCCGATCCGGACGATCCCGGCTCCATCCGGACAGTGGCGGCGGAGCGTCGGACGATGGAGTATCTGTGGCGACCCTATGACGGACCAGGCTCGCTCGCTCCCACTCCACCTCCACTGCTCGCCGAGACGATGCCTCGGCGGGTGATCGCGCCGATCGGGCTGCCTGACATCCAGCAGGCTCGTCGCGCGGTGGACGCGATCGCAGCCCGAACGCCCGTGCTCAGCTCTCGCGTGCTGACCGAACGGACCCGGGGGCAGGTGTGCATGAAGGCGGAGAACCTCCAGCGAACGGGTTCCTTCAAGGTGCGCGGGGTCGCGTCGAAGCTCGCGTCGCTCGGGGACGCGGCGCGGCAGGGGATCGTCGCCGCGTCGGCAGGCAATCATGCCCAGGCAGCCGCGTTCGCCGCCGGCCAGGCCGGTGTGCCATGCCACGTGTACATGCCGAGGGACGCTCCGGTGGCGAAGGTCGCGGCCACTGAGTCCTACGGAGCGACGGTGGAGCTCGGAGGCGACTCGGTCGACGACTGCCTCGCGATGGCGACCGAGCGGGCTGGCGTCACTGGCGAGGTCCTCGTCCATCCCTTCGACGATCCTGCAGTCATCGCGGGGCAGGGAACCTTGGGACTGGAGCTCGTCGAGCAGGTCCCCGACCTCTCGCTCGTCGTTCTGCCGCTCGGTGGCGGCGGCCTGGCGTCGGGGGTCGCCATCGCCCTCAGATCGTGCCGGCCCACGACGAGGATCGTGGCGGTGCAGGCCGCGGCATGCGCGCCCTTTGCCGCGGCTCGCTGCCGAGCGCTGCCCGCCGCCGGGGGGGTCCCCGGGTCGCTCGCCGACGGCATCGCCGTGAAGCGGCCGGGGTCCATCACCCTCCCGATCGTGAAAGAGCTCGTCGACGACGTGGTGACGGTGGAGGAGGACGACATCGCGGAGGCGATGGTCCTGCTCTTGGAGCGCGCGAAGCTCGTGGTCGAGGGGGCGGGCGCCGTCGGGGTCGCGGCGCTCCTCGCCGGCGCCGTCCAGGCACCCGGTCAGGGCACGACCGCAGTCGTGCTGTCGGGAGGCAACGTCGACACCAATGTGCTCGCGATCGCGATCCGGCGTCACGAGACCGACGCAGGGCGTCGCCTCGTGGTGTTCGCGCGGATCTCCGATCGGCCCGGGCATCTCGCACGACTCCTCGCGGTGATCGGCGAAGCGGGAGGCAACTTGATCGATGTAGGCCATCTGCGCGAGGGGTACGACCTCCACGTGAGAGAGACCGGTGTCCAGCTTGTCATCGAGACGCGCGGCAGGGAGCACGCGGAGCGGGTGCTCGATGCCGTTCACGAGGCGGCGTACGACGTCAGGCGCGTCGCAGAGCCGAGGTGGTCACGAGGAGCTCCATAGTCGGCCCGGGAGCGGCGGTGATGTCCTCGGCCGCCGCAGGGATCTGGTCGGCCCGCATCGACGCATGCTAGACGCCGGGAGGACTACTCCCCGGTCGATCCATCGACCGCTTCGCGGATGAGGTCGGCGTGGCCGTTGTGGCGCGCGTACTCCTCCACCATGTGGCACAGGATCCAGCGGATGCTCGGCGACCTCCCGTCCGGCCAACGGCGCGCCGCCGGGGTGCTCAGGTCTCCGCTGTCCAGCGTCTCTTGCACCGCGGCACGCGATCGGGCGACTGCCCTCTCCCACAGCATGCGCAGCTGCTCGGGGGAGTCGCCCGCGGCGGAATGCCATTCCCAGTCCGGGTCGGACTCGAAGTCGGCGGCCTCCCACGCAGAGGGGAGCGCTCGGCCGTGCAAGCTCTCGAGGAACCACGAGTCCTCGACGAGTGCCAGGTGCTTCAGCATGCCGCCCAGAGTCATCGAAGAGGCGCCGACCGTCGCGCCGAGACCGCTCGCGTCGAGGTCATGGCACTTCCACGCAAAGGTTGCGCGCTGGTACTCGAGGAACCCGAGCAGCGTCGCTCGCTCGTCGCCGTCGACAGGAGGTTCGGGGCGACCGTGGAGGTCCATGTCGCTCACAGGACCTCGCTCACAGGACCTCGCTCACAATATGTGGGCCGGATGACGGGCTCGCACCGGGCGTACCGGTTCCGCACCGGCGGCGGGAGGGGGGACGAGGGACGCCGTCTGTGGAGCTTGCGGCCCCGTCGACCTCGTGAGGAGGAGCCAGAAGAGGATCCCGAGCGGGTAGGCGAAGTACCCGAACCGAGCGTCGGGGGCGAGCAGGAACATCGCCACGAGACCGACGGCCAGGCGCAGCGACGCTTGCCAGACGTCACGGGGTGGCCGAACGACGAGCGAGGCACCCACGGCCAGGGCTGCGCCGCACAGCAGGGCGATCGCTGCGAGGTGACCCAGACTCCCGGTACCCGCGAGCAAGTGGCCCGGAAGCGGGCTCGCCGCCTGCGTCAGGCTACGGGAGAGACCGAGCGGGTACGCGACGATGTTCTGCCAGAAGGCGCGGGGGTGGGTAAAGAGTGCCGGCGCAGTAACGGCGACGAGCCCGAAGAAGCTGCCGAGCGCGCTGGCGGTGAACCTTGCCGTCACCTTCCGTCCGTCCCGAAATGCAAGCAGCGCGAACACCACGGGGAGCGCGGGCCAGGCCGTCACCTTCAGCGCACAGGCGACACCGATCGCGATCCCGGCGAGCACGGGACGGGCACTCCGGGTGGTGCATGCGAGGCCGAGGCACAGCAGCGCGATCACCGGCGGGTCCGTCACGCCCAGCGCCATCGGCAGCGCGAAGGCGGGAAACGCGAGGAGGAGCATCGTGCGGAGCACCGCCTGGCGGCGGCAGCGCCCGCAACGAGGCATGCCCGGAGCAGCGATCCGGCATGCTGCCGCGAGGAGGACGGCCGTCGTGACCGCGAGCCACACCAGGGGATCTCCGAGCGGGTAGGAGAGGCCGAGCGCGTGGGGCAGGCCGAAGAGCGACATGCCCGGTAGGTAGGGATCGTAAGAACGCCAGGACGCGAGCTGTCCCGGCGCGAGGTACGGGGTGCCGTGCGCGAGCCAGAGCGTCGCAGCCCGGGCGACGACTCGCACTTCGGACGTCGCCCCCCAGTTGGCCGGCAGCACGGAGGCGGGTACGGCCAGGGCTCCGGCGATCGCCACGACCAGCGGGATCCCGGGATACCTTCGCCAGCACAATGCCGCCACCGCCGCCGCGGCGATGTACGCGCCTGCGGCCCACTCTCCCCAGATTGGCTCGGCGCCGTGCGCGAAGAGCGCGAACAAGAGCGCATACACGGCGAAGCCCCCGAGGAGCAGCACGGCCGCACGCTTCGCGACGCCGATCCGATGGTCCACGTCCGGGGCGCACGGCGGCAAGCTCGGCGCGGCGGCGCTCCTCATCATCGGGCTCGACCGGCGGGGCTGCCGACGCTCATGCGGGGACGGTGGCCTCGCGTCCCGGCCTCTTCTCCGACGCACCTCGCCCGCGACCGGAGGGCTGGAAGAGGTAGTTGCGCGTGCCCGCTTCGATCGAGCGCGCAGGCTGCCAGCTGCGCCGCCAGGCGTGCATGGTGTAGCCACGGTCGAGCATCCAGGTGGTGACGTCCTCCGGGGTGCGCTGGTAGCGGGCGGTGTGGCGCGCCTCGATCTCGATCAGCATCGTCGGCCGCAACGCGCCGATCACTTCCTTTCCACCCTCCAGCACCTGGAGCTCGGCGCCTTCGACGTCGATCTTCACGAATTCGAGACGGTCGATCCCCTCCCGGGAGCACAGCCCGTCCAGCGTGTCGACCGTGACGGCCACAGATATCTGGTTGGCGAACTCCACGTTGGGGTCCGGTCCGGCCGCCGACCCGTCGAGGAAGGACCGTCCCGTGACCAGCCCGTACCGCCCCAAGGGGACGTGCATGAGGTCCTGGCCGGGCAGAGCACCGAGTGCGACCACGTGGCGGCGGACGTTGTGGGCCTGCCACGCGCTGAGCAGCCGGGCGAGCTGGAAGTTGGCGAAAGGCAGCGGCTCGACGCTGTGCACGCGCCCGGTACGCCCACAGAGGCGGGACAGCGCCATCGTGTACAGGCCGGCTGCTGCCCCGACGTCGACGCACACGCTGCCGGGGGTCACCACCTGGCGCAGACCCCGGATCTCGCTCTCCACGTAGGGCGTCCATCTGGCGAGCCCGTAGACCGTCGCAGCCGTGAGGCGTGCCCGCACCGCAGAGAGCGGGTTGTCGAACTGCGTCGAGTGGGCCGTGTGAACGCTCACTCCTGGCGACAATACGTTGGGCCGCTGCCTGCGAACAATGCCAGCGGGTCTCCTCAGCCGACCTCGAGGAGCTCGGGCTCGTGATCCAGAGCCTCGTCGTGGAGAGGGACCGGCGCGACCGCAACCGCCGACGTCCGCCCCGCCCCGCCGAGCCCCATGGCGACCAGCACCAGCCCGGCGAGCGTCAGCAGCGCTCCGGCGTCGAAGACGTCGTGCATGCCTCCGGTGACCACCCCCCGGAAGCGGTCGACCGCCTCACCGACCGCGAGATGGGAGGCGCCCAGCTGGACGTGACCGGTGACCGCGCCGAACAGCGTGACGAGCACCGCGAGCCCCAACGCCGCGCCCAGTTGCTGGCTCACGTTGATGAGCCCCGAGGCGGCTCCGGCGTCACCAGGCTCCACGTCGTGCAGCGACGCCGTCGTGAGGGTGACGAAGGCGATCCCGGTCCCGGATCCGACGAGCACGAGCCAGACCGCGATCTGCCCGTAGCTGCTCGTCGGCTCGAGGGTCGTGGCCAGCAGCAGCCCGACGGCCGAGAGCGCGATGCCGGCCACGGTGACGGCCCGCAGACCGAACCGGCGCACGAGCACGCGGCTGGTCAGCTGCGAGGCGCAGAACACTGACGCCGGCATGGGAAGGAAGGCCAGACCGGCAACCAGAGGGCTGTAGTGCTGGACGTCCTGGAGGAACTGCGTCAAGAAGAAGAAGAGCCCGTACATCCCCGCGTAGATGAGCCCACGCGCCCCGTTCGCGGTGTTGCGCGTGAGGTGGTTCAGCAGCCGCAGGGGGAGGATCGGCTCGGCGGCCCGCGCCTCGTTGTAGACGAAGAAGCCCAGCAGCGCCATGCCCAGCGTCAGTGGCACCACGGTGATCGGCCCGCTCCAGCCCACGGTTCCCGCCTCCACCAGCCCCAGGACGATGCCGCCCATCCCGAGCGTCGAGCTGAGCGCTCCCGCCAGGTCGAAGTGGCCAGCCCGACGCGGGGTCTCCTCCAGCACGACCCGGCCGACGAGCCACACGGCCAGGCCGATGGGGACGTTCACGAACATCACCCACCGCCAGGACACGAGCTGGGTGAGCAGACCCCCAGCGACCAGCCCGGTGGCGCCGCCCGCCGCCGACACCGCCGTGTAGAGGGCGATCGCCCGCACCCGAGACGGGCCCTCGGGGAACACGCTGGTGAGCAGCGACAGGGCCGACGGCGCGGCGAGCGCCGCTCCGGCGCCCTGCAACCCCCTGGTGGCCAGCAGCATCCAACTGCTCACCGCCAGTCCGCCGGCCAGCGAGCTGAGGGAGAAGATGGCGACCCCGATGAGGAAGGTCCGGCGTCGGCCAATGAGGTCGCCGGCCCGCGCGCCGAGGAGGAGGAAGCCTCCGAAGGTGAGGATGTAGGCATTCAGCACCCAAGACAAGCCGCTCGAGGAGAACCCGAGGCTGCGCTGCATGCTCGGCAACGCGACGTTCACGATCGTCGTGTCGAGCACGACCATCAGCTGGGCGGTGAGGATCACGAACAGGAACACCGAGGGGTGTCCGAGGCGGCGACGCAGGGCGCCGATCGGCACGGCGGAGAGACTGGGCCCCGAGACGGGGCGCGGCAAAGAGAGGGGGCTGACAGGCATTGACGACGACCTTTCCGCGGGTATGCTGGTAAGCGGAAACTTCCTCCGGTTACTATACGGAGGATACCTCCGTTTTGCAAGCGCGTGTTCGGGATCCGAGGAAATATGCCGGTGACCAGCTCGAAGACCATGGACCCGCAGGCCGGGTCGACCACCGCCGGGACCACAGACGGCGTCGCGGCCGGGGCCACAGACGGGACCGCTGGCGAAACCGCCGGCGCGCGGCCCCAGCGGGCCGATGCCCGGCGCAACCACGAGCGTGTCGTGGCTGCCGCACGCGAGGTCTTCGCCGAGGAGGGCGAGGCGGCGTCGATGGAGGCGGTGGCCCGCAGGGCCGGCGTCGGGGTGGGGACGCTGTACCGCCACTTCCCGAGGCGCATCGACCTCGTCGAGGCCGTCTACACCCACGACCTCGACGAGCTGGTCGACACCGCTGAGCGGGCGATCGCCGAGCTCGAGCCCTGGCCCGCGGTGGTCGCCTTTCTCGAGGCGTTCGCCCGCTACGCCCAGAGTAAGCGCACGTTCATCAACGAGTTGCGTGAAGCCTTCGAGAAGCATCCCGACTTCCGGAGCGCCGCGCGGGAGCGGATCGAGTCGGTGACCAACCTCGTCATCCGCAGGGCTCAGGAGGCCGGCGTCGTGCGCGGTGACGTGGACGGCGCCGACGTCACCCAGCTGATCAGCCCAGTGTGCTCCAGCCCGACCATCAGCGACGACCAGGTCGCACGGCTCCTGCCCATGATCCTCGACGGGCTTCGCACGTCGAATGGAGCGGCCCAGCGCTGAAGGCGTGCGCCGGCCCCCCCGTTCAGGCGAGGACCGGCACCGGGTTCAGGCGTTCGCGAGCACCCCGCAGACCTCGATGGGCTCGCGG
>JBOGGB010000134.1:0-6049 GCA_050743605.1 Acidimicrobiales bacterium | reverse complement strand
GCCTACTCTCGTGACACCGGGAGGATCGTCAGGTTCATCGAGTACATGCCGCTCGACGCCGAGGGGACGTGGGACCGCGACCAGCTGGTGCCCGGCCGAGAGGTCGTCGAGCTCATCCACGGAAAGTGGCCTCTGGAGCCGGTGCGATCGCCGGACGACCCCGCTCCCGCCGACCGCTACCGCTTCTCCGACGGGGAGGGGGAGATCGGCGTCATCTCGACGGTCACCGAGCCGTTCTGCGGGACGTGCAACCGGCTCCGGCTGACTTCTGACGGCGCCGTTCGCAACTGCCTGTTCTCGGACGCCGAGCACCCCGTACGCGACGTCCTGCGATCCGGCGGGACCGACCGAGACGTGGCGATGGTGCTCCGCCGTGCCGTGTGGGGCAAGCTGCCCGGGCACGGCATCAACGAGCCGGGGTTCCTCCGCCCCCGACGCTCGATGTCGATGATCGGCGGCTGAGGTTCCTCAGCTCGCCCTCCTCCGCCGGCGGCGCCAGAACACGACCAGCGCGAGGAGCCCGGCGAGGGGTGCGAGCAACCGCTTCACGACGACCGGCCCCACCACGCGCACGAGGTTCACGGGGACGACCTCTCGCTCCCCGCCGGGAAGCCCCGGGGCGACACCGAGTTGCCCGGCGCCGTCGGACGTTCCGCCCTGACCCACGCTCCTCACGCCGAGGACACCCTCGCTCTCGGCGCCGGGACCGCCGTTCTCGCCAGCGCCGGCGCCCGAGGCCGTGGCACCCGACGCGCCACCGAGCACTGTCGTCTCGAGGGTCGACACGAACTGCCCGAGCAGCTTGTTGCTCACGTCCGCCAGCACGCCACGACCGAACTGGGCCGCGCGTCCGGTGATGCTCAGATCAGTCACCACCGACACCCGGGTACCCTCGCCTTCGGGAGCGAGCGTCGCGGTGATCGTGGCGGTGGCGTTACCTTGCCCACGCGTCTCACGACCCTCGGCGCGCAACACCGCCCGGTGGGCGACCGGATCTCGCTCGAGGAACGTAGCCGCTCCCTTGTACTCCGCGGTGACCGGTCCGACCTTCACCTTCACCACCCCGCGGTACTCGTCCCCCTCCACCGTCTCGAGCTTGGCGCCCGGCATGGCCGGAGCGATACGCGTGACGTCGGTGAGAACTTCCCATGCCTCGTCCACGGGGATCTTCACGTTGAACTCGTTCGTCAGCTCCATCCGCTTACCTCGTTCCGTTGCTCCCGGGCGCCCGGGCGTCCTCGACGCGCTCCTGCGCCCGAAGCTCCTCGACGGTGTCGACGTCCCTTGGGTCGCCCTTGCACGCTACTTCGGCGACGAGGTCGGGCCTGCGTCGCATGAGCTCGCGGGCTCCCTGGTCGCCCGCGTCGGCGAGAAGAGGCCAGACCGCGCGGTGGAGTCGCACCGGCGGCCTCCTCCGGCCGGAGAAGGTCGCCGACACGATCGGTGCTCGCTCGTCGCCCGCCACCGCCCTCCAGGCCGATGAGGGGACCAGGGGCTGGTCGCCCAGTCCGACCACCACCGCGTCGAACCGCGCCGCCTCGCACCAGGCGACCCCTGCCAGCAGCGACGTCGCCTGCCCCTCTTTCCAGCGCCGGTTGTCGACAACCGTGACGGCGGCGCCGAAGCACGCCAGCGGCTCGGCGAGGTCCACAGGGCCGCTCACGACCACGACGGGGAGACCCGCTTCGAGCGGCGGCTCGACGGCCCATGCGAGGAGCGGGCGGCCCCGGAACGCCGCCAGCAGCTTCGGTCCGGCCGCGAAGCGGGAGCCCTCCCCCGCCGCGAGCACCAACGCGGCAACTCGAGAACCGTATCGGGTCCCGGTGCCGCCCCCGTCACCGGCGTCATCCTTCACGTGCCGGCATGCGGTCGCCCATGTGCCCCTTCTCCCAGGATGACGGAGAGGCGCGACCGGGGATCGTGGATCGGGCCCCCGCGATCGCGCAGCGATGCCGCGGGCTTGCCCGTTCGCATGGCGATGGCCTCCGCGCAGATCGCCACCGCGGTCTCCTCAGGAGTCCGCGCGCCGATGTCGAGCCCGATCGGCGACATCACCCTGGCGAGCGCGTGGTCCGGGACCCCCGCGTCGCGCAACCTCGCCACCCGGTCGTCGTGGGTGCGGCGCGACCCCATGGCCCCCAGGTACCCGACCGACGTCTCGAGGGCGGCGACGAGAGCCGGCACGTCGAACTTCGGGTCGTGCGTCAGCACGCAGACCGCGTCGCGCGGCCCCAACGACTCGCCATGCATCGCGAGGTA
Source organism: Acidimicrobiales bacterium (assembly GCA_050743605.1). Taxonomy (GTDB): domain Bacteria; phylum Actinomycetota; class Acidimicrobiia; order Acidimicrobiales; family RAAP-2; genus JAJYVT01. The sequence goes on along the minus strand of JBOGGB010000134.1, from coordinate 3,790 downwards.
GCGCTCGGGGCGCATCGCTACGACCTCGTCAGCCATCGGGAAACGCACCCTCGTCGCGAACACCGGGCGGGCATCACAGACCTCCACGCGATAGCCGAGCACCTTGGCCACCTTGGCGAGTGCCGCGGTGAAGTCGACCGCGCCGAAGATCACCATGCGTGGCGGCGGCGCGAACACCTCGAAGAACACGGATACGTCGCGCTGGCGCGCCTCGCCGCGCCTCCCGTAGTGACGGGTGTCGGAGAGGCCGCTCGCAAGGGCGCCGGCGGCATCGCGCGCGACCACGGCGTCGAGCTCGGACGCCCCCAACGTGCCCGTCGAGCTGCCGTCGTCTCGGACCAGCATGCTCGCGCCGAGCCGAACATCGCCCGTTTCACCTTGGGTCTCGACGATCGTCGCCAGGGCGACGGGCTCCTCCGCCGCGAGCGCGTCACGGAGGTCCTCGTAGACATCGGGCAGCGCCGGGTCGACGAGCACGTGGACCGTGCCGCCGCAGGTGAGCCCGACCGAGAACGCCTCGTCGTCCGAGTAGCCATAGGTGCAGCGCCGCGCTCCCCCCGACTGGAGCGCGTCGAGAGCCTCGGTCACGACCGCTCCCTCCACGCAGCCCCCAGAGACCGAGCCGGCCACGTCTCCATGCTCGTTCACGGCCATGGTCGCACCGGGATCGCGCGGCCCGGAGCCTTCCACTCCCACGACCCGGGCGGTCGCGACCCGCAGACCCTCGCGCCGCCAGCGTTCGACGTCGGACAGGACTTCTTTCATGCGGCCCTCACGCTCCCACGGCGCCGCCCCGCCGGATCGTCGGCGAGCAGGCGGGCCAATGACTCCATCGACTCGACAGAATGACCTTCCACGAAGTCGTCAACGTACGGACGTGCCGCCGCCATTCCGCGCACAAGTGGGGCGTAGCCCGGAGACGCCTTCAGCGGGTTGACCCAGACGACCCGGTGGGCGACCCTGGCGAGGCGGGCCATCTCTCGGGAGAGCACCGCCGGGTCCCCCCGATCCCAGCCGTCGGAGAGCACGACCACCACGGCTCCCCTGGCGAGGCCGCGGACCCCCCAACGGTCGTTGAACTGGTACAGCGCGTCACCGAGTCGCGTCCCTCCCGACCAATCGGGCACCGCGCGTCCCGCCGCCGACATCGCGGCGTCAGGATCGTGCGCGGTCAGGGCGCGGGTGACCCGCGTGAGCCTGGTGCCGATCGTGAACGCCTCCACGCGGCGACCTCCCGCCACCTCCACGTGGAGGAACCGCAGCAGGGCCCGCGCATAGGGCGCCATCGAACCGCTCACGTCGCAGAGGAACACGACGCGGCGGGGCCGTTCCCCGGTCTCCAGCCAACTCCGACGGAGCGGTTCGCCGCCGGTCCGCAGCGCGTCCCGGACCGTCCTTCTGAGGTCGGGCCAATCCCCGCGCCGTGCCGCAGGTCGCCGGCGACGGGTCACGCGGCGCGGCCCGCCCACGCGCACACGGTCCATCAGGCGTTGCGCCTCCGCCAGCTCCTCTGGGCTGCACTGCGCGAAGTCCTTCCGGCGCAGCACCTCGGTCGCGCTGTACCGCAGCTCGCGCACCTGGTCGGGCGTGTCCTCGAGCTCGGGCCGTGGCGGCCCGCTGTCCGAGTCTGCGTCGTCGTGGGCGAGCGCCACAGTCTCGACGGCGATGGGACGTTCGTCGGACCACGGCTCGCCCCGAAAGAAGGCGCGGAACGCGGCGTCGTAGCACTCCACGTCCTCAGGGCGACGCACCAGCGTCGCCATCCCCGCCCAGTAGACCGAGCTCTCGCGCTCGAGGCCGACCGCAGCGAGCGCCTCTGCGAAACGGGTCGGCGCGCCGCCGGGCAGGTCGAGGCCCGCCGCGCGCAGCACCCGGACGAACGCGACCGGGAGCCGCGCCGGCTGCGTGAGGCAGAGGCGCCACGAGTGACCTGGTCGCATCTCCTCCTTGGTCACCCGGTCCGCTCGACCCCGGTCCGCTCGACCCCGGCCGACGGGGTCGCGGCGCGCTCGACCGCGGCACCGGTGAGCGCCGCGATCCCTGCCTCCCGCACGCGTTCGGCGTCTTCTTTGTACTTGATCGCAGCGCCGAGCGTCGCTTTGACGCTCGCGTCGTCGAGCTCCCGCACCCCGAGGGCGGCGAGCGCCTGAGCCCAGTCGATGGTCTCCGCCACTCCCGGAGGCTTGTACAGCCCGAGCGTCCGGATGCGCTCGACAGCCGCGGCGACCTGCCGGGCGAGGACGGGCACCACCTCGGGCGCACGCACCGAGACGATCTCGACTTCCCGCTCGAACTCGGGATGCTCTACCCAGTGGTACAGGCAGCGCCGCTTCAGCGCGTCGGAGACGTCGCGGGTGCGATTGGAGGTGATCACCACGACCGGTGGCACCTCCGCGTGGAAGGTGCCGAGCTCGGGCACGGTGACCGAGTAGTCGGACAGCACCTCCAAGAGGAAGGCTTCGAACTCGTCGTCGGCGCGGTCCACCTCGTCAACGAGCAGCACCGGAGACGGCCCGTCCTGAGGGGCCGCGATGGCCGCGAGCAGCGGGCGACGGATGAGAAACCGCTCAGAGTAGAGCTCGTCCTCCACCGTGGACGGCACCAGGGCACCATCACCTTCGGCGCGTGCCTCGGCGGCACGCAGGTGCAGCAACTGGCGGGCGTAGTCCCATTCGTAGACCGCCTGGCTCACGTCGATGCCTTCGTAGCACTGCACCCGCAGCAGCTCGCTGCCACGCCAGCGCGCGAGCACCTTGGCCACCTCGGTCTTCCCGACACCGGCCTCCCCCTCGAGGAGAAGGGGACGCCGCAGCCGGAGCGCGAGGAAGACCACCGTCGCGAGTCCCTCGTCAGCGAGATAGCCATGAGCACGCAGCGCGCTGCGCGCTTCGTCGGGACCGGCTGCCTCCCCCGCGGAGCCGGAACTGCGATCAGCCACGAGCGGCCGTCGCCTCCTCGAGAGCTCGCCGGACGAGCACCGTCGCCAGGTGACGGCGGTACTCCGAGCTGCCGTTAAGGTCGCTCGGCGGATCTAGCCCTTCGGCGGCCCGCGAGGCGGCTTCGGCGACACCGGCACCGCTTGCGAGCGCGTCCTCGGCGCCACGGGCCCGGATCGGCGTCGCCCCCATGTTCACGAGCGCGACACGTGCCTCGCCGTTCACGACCGCGGCCACTCCGACGATCGCCCAGTCCTGCGCCCTGCGGTTTAACTTCTGGAACGCCCAGCCCTCCGGCGCCTTGCGCAGCCGGATCTCGATGAGCATCTCGTCGGGAGCGAGCGCGGTCTCGAGGAAACCACGGAAGAAATCGGCTGCCTCCACCTCCCTCCTCCCGCGCGGGCTGTCCACCACCATGGTCCCGCCGAGGGCGAGCACGGCAGCGGGGAGGTCGGAGGCGGGATCGCCGTGCGCCAGTGAGCCCCCGATCGTCCCGCGATGGCGGACCTGGGGGTCGCCGATCTGCCCGGCCACGGCGGCCAGGAGCGGCACGTGGGAGCGCGCCACCTCGGAGACCTCGAGATCACGATGGCGGGTGAGCGCGCCCACGGCGACATGGTCGCCCTCGTCTCGCACGTAGGAAAGGCCCGGGACCCTCCCCACGTCCACGAGCACCCCCGGAGTCGCCAGGCGCAGCTTCATGAGCGGCAGGAGGGAATGGCCTCCTGCGAGGAGCTTCGTCTCGTCGGGGTCCTCGGCGAGCCAGCCGAGCGCCTGGTCGACCGAGTCGGCGCGGCGGTACTCGAAGCTCGCAGGGATCATCTGCCACCTCCCGTTCCTGGCGCCGCAGCGCC
>JBOGGB010000133.1:0-2562 GCA_050743605.1 Acidimicrobiales bacterium | reverse complement strand
CCATTCGGCCCGGCCGTCGTTACCTGAACGAGGAGGTAGGCCGCGCCGAAGAAGCGCGCCGCGCGCACCGAGGAGATCTGCGGACAGAAGAGCGCGTTCTCGCCGGGCGGCGGGGTCTTGGAGGTGCCGAGCAGCCCTCCCAGCGCGGCGTAGTACTGCGTCGTCATGATCGGGTCGTAGTCGACGAGCTCGTCGATCCCATAGGCGGCGTTCACGTCCGGCATGATGCCGAGGTCGGGGAAGGAGTGCAGCGACGGGCATGTACCCATCGCGACGAGCCGGCCGCCCGTGGCGCGCTGGAGTGCCGCGATCGCCGGGGTGACCGGAAGCGGATCGGGCGTGGACGACAAGAACCACGCACCGCCGAGCACGGAGAAGGCAGCTTCGATTCCGATCAGGAGCCAGAGCCCGCCGCGGCCGGCGAGCAGGCTGGTGCCGCGTCGCAGTGCCAGCCACGCCGGGTTGCCCGCATCGTGGCCGAGCGGCCTTCGCGCGACCGCGATGAGCGCACATGACGCCACGCCGAGGGTCGGCCAGAGGAAGCTCGCCTGCCGGACGTTCGACTGCGCCTGGGCGAGGTGGCCGAGCCCGATCCCCAGACGGACCTCGAGCACGGCGAGCCCGAGTCCCAAGAAGACGGTCCCGGCCACGAGCAGACGGTCCGTCGAGCGGCGGATGGCCATGGCCGCGTCCCCGGAGCCAAGCGCATCCAGATCTCGCGTCGAGCCTGTGCCGGTGGTCGCCAGTGCCTGTGCACCGAAGGCGGCGAGCATCGCGAAGCCGAAGTCGCAGAACGTCGTACCGAGATCGAGCCGGAAGACGTCCGCCTCGGGGATGTGCCGCATGATCGCGGCTACTGGTGGTGCGAACAGGACGATCAGCAGCGCGACGGTGAGGATGGTGAAGGCCAGCACCTCCGGGCTCCTGCGGAGCCACACGAGTCCGACCAGGGCCAGTACGAGGCCGACCGAGCCGACATAGACCATCGACACGTAGAGGTTGTCCGGGCCGATGATCGAGGCGAGGTTCGTCGGCACGCCGCTGTAGCCCACGAACAGCAGGTGGGTGAGGTCGTGTGGCGGCAGCGACGACACGTAGGGTCCGTGGGCCCGTGCGGAGCTCGTGAGTGCCTGGCCCCCCGGGAGATAGATCGGGGCGACGAGACCCGCGGCCGCGGCGAGGGCGCCCAGATGGGCGACCAGGGCTCGGCCGGGCGCGGCTTGATCGCGCTGGGAGACCGGGGCCCCGCTCCATGAGGCGCGACGCCGGCCGCCCAGCGCGACGACGACGGCGAAGACGCCGACGAAGAGGATGAAGAAGACGTCGACCTGGGGCTCGCCAGCGGCGAACGCCAGTGCGAGTGCGAGGGCGAGGAGCACGCCCGGACCGGCCCGTCGCCGCCGGCGGATGAGGAGCGCCGAGGCTGCCAGAGCCCAGGGGAGCAGGCTGCAGACGTCTGCCTCGTAGACACCGAGCCAGATGGTGAAGGCGCCGCAGAGCTCGAAGATGGTCGCCCCGATGACTGCGGGGAGCACGTCGAGACGGAGCGTGCGGCACAGCACGTAGGTGCCGACGCCCGCGACGACCAGCTCGGTCGCGATGGATGCGGTGTGCGCGAGCGCGAGCGGGAACGCATAGCCGACCACGTTGGCAAGGCCGAAGGGAGCCGATTGGAAGTTGGAGGAGAGCGGCATCCCGAGAAGGTTCGCCGGCTGCCAGAGGGGTGCGATGCCTGCGTGGACCTGCAGCCAGGAGAGCACCTCCCAGGGGATGAACTGCTGGATCTGGTCCGACGCGACCGCGTTGTGGACGTAGCCGTGGTCGCCGCTCGTGAGCCCGAGCACGTGGAGGAGGTCGTAGGGGCCGATCGCCTTCCCGCCGTCCAGGGCAGGCGCGAGGAACCCGGCGGCGCATACGAGCAGCCACACGACGGCACCCGTCTCGGTGAGCACCCGGCGGGTGCGTGCCGAAACCCGGTCCACGACAGGCGAATCTACCTAAGCGTGAGGGGTCGTCCGTTGACGCGCGGCATCGTGGACGCGGAGCAGGTGCGTTCCGGAGGGGACCGTCCGAGCTCCTGCGTCGCCCCTACTCGGCCGGCAACGAGGCGAGAAGGCTGTCCTGCTCGTTGGCCTGCCTCCGCACGCTCGAGAAGCCGAGCACGAGGTAGACGAGCGCGGCGACCACGATCCCGAGGTAGACACTGAAGTCCGCGCCGTAGCCATAGGAGTCCCGGGTCGCGTGGGTCAGCTCGTTGAGCCAGGTCGGGAGGTGGAAGGTGGCCGCCAGTGCGGAGATGGCTGCGTACATCCCCACGAACTGCGCGACGATGGCCGGCCAGGAGAAGCCTCCATTGCGGTAGTAGAGGCCATCACGTCCGGTCCGTTGGAGCTGCGCCGGCACGTACTTGCGTCGCCGCATGAACCAGTCGGTGATGTAGATCCCGAACCACGGCGCGATCCAGACGATCACCACGTCGACGAAATCCTTCAAGAACGTGGAGAACGACGTGCTGAGCACCGCGAAGATCGTGAAACCGAGGACGATCACGCAGTCGATCAC
>JBOGGB010000132.1:0-4993 GCA_050743605.1 Acidimicrobiales bacterium | reverse complement strand
TCGACGGCCTGGTGCAACCCGTCGGACCAGCGGCGCCCCTCGAGCGTGCGGCCGGTGAACTCGTCGATGATCTTCACCTCTCCCTGGTCGACGAGGTACTCCTTGTCGCGGTGGTACAGCTCCTTGGCCTCGAGTGCCTTGATGAGCTGATGCACGTAATTGACCGAGACGGAGTCGTAGAGGTTCTCCAGGCCGACGGCTCGCTCCACCTTCTCGATCCCCGACTCGAGGGGAACGACGTGGCGCTTCTCCTCGTCGACCTCGTAATCGATGTCGCGGTCCAGCGTCCGGACGATGCTCGCGAACTGGTAGTACAGCCGAGCGGCCTCGTCGGCGGGCCCCGAGATGATGAGCGGGGTTCGGGCCTCGTCGATGAGGATCGAGTCCACCTCGTCGACGATCCCGAAGACGTGGCCCCGCTGGACCATTGTGTCCCGGGAGATCTGCATGTGGTCGCGCAGGTAGTCGAAGCCGAGCTCGGTGTTGGTTCCGTAGGTCACGTCCGAGTGGTACGCCGCCCGCTTCTCCTTGGAGTCGACGACGTCGGGCCCGACGCGTCCCACCGTGAGCCCGAGCCACCGGTAGACGCGGCCCATCCACTCGGCGTCACGGGTCGCCAGGTAGTCGTTCACGGTGACGACGTGGACGCCCCGGCCTGCGAGCGCGTTCAGGTACACGGGCAACGTCGAGACCAGGGTCTTGCCCTCGCCGGTCTTCATCTCGGCGATCCAGCCGAAATGCAGGGCCATCCCCCCCATGAGCTGGACGTCGAAGTGACGCTGCCCGAGGACCCGCCAGGACGCCTCGCGCACGACCGCGAAGGCCTCGATCAGGAGGTCGTCGAGTGTCTCTCCCTGGTCGAGGCGCCCACGGAACGCCGCGGTCCTGCCCCTCAGGTCGTCGTCCGCCAGGGACTCGACCTCCGGCTCGAGCCCGTTCACGATCGGGACGAGCTCTGCGAGGCGCCGGACCTTCTTGCCCTCGCCGGCGCGCAGGACCCTGGTGAACACGGACATGGCCTGTCAATGTTACCGGCCGGAGGACGCCTGCCATCAGGCACCGTCGGGCTGCGTGCGGCTGACCTGGTCTTTGGCCCCACACTCGCCTGCTGCAGGGGTGGCGGCCCGGTGCCGGCGACGCCATGCGTCCTGCGGTACCTTCCTCGGCTCGCATCCCCCCGTCGCCGCCCTCCCCCGCGGACCGGGGGATCGGAGCGGGCAGGGCTTACTCCTAAGCCGCACCGTGCTCGGCAACCACGAGTTGCCTTACGTGGGTCGTTTCGCCTGCGACTGGCATCGACTTGCAACCACAGACCCGCACGCAGCCCGGGCGCCATCGTAGACCTTCGGGCCCGGAAGGCCCCGGCCTCCGCGTGGCGGGCAGGTCGTCGTCCTGGGTGAGGGTTAGAGTTCGCACGTGGTGCCGCCGCCCCCCGAGGTGCCGCCGCAAGCGACGCTGCCCGAGGTGCGCGACGCGGACAGCGGGGGCGTGCGGATCGCCTACCAGGTCTTCGGGGAGGGCCCGTTCGATATCGTCTACGCCCCGTCTCACGTCACGCACGTCGAGCTGGTGTGGAAGGTCCGACCCTGGGCCGATTTCCTCCGGCGCCTCGGCCAGCTGGGCCGGGTGATCGTCTTCGACAAGCGGGGCACGGGCATGTCGGAGCGCTCGGTCGGGCTCCCGGACATGGACGAGCGGATGGACGACATCCGCGCCGTGATGGACGCGGCCGGCTCCGAACGGGCCGCCCTCGTCGGGACCTCCGAAGGTGGGACGATGTGCGCGCTGTTCGCGGCGACCTTCCCGGAGCGGTGCTGGGCGCTGGTGCTCTGGGGCTCCCTGCCTCGCCTCCGCTTCGCACGCGACTACCGCGGCGGCTTGACCGACGAGGAGTTGGCCGAAGCCGATGCGTGGCTCGCCGAGCACCCCTGGGGCGACCGCCAGCGCATGGAAGGGCAGGCCGAGTGGATGCTCCCGAGGGGGAGCGCGTCGGACCGCCAGGCGCTCGTCAACATGCTCCTCGCCGGCGCCGACGACAAGTCTCTGCTCGCGCTGGCCGAGATGAACCGGGAGATGGACGTGCGGGCCGCGCTGCCGGCGATCAGCGCACCAACGCTGGTCACCTGCTGGGCCGAGGAGCCCGCACACATCGCCAACGGCTCCCGGGCCTTCGCCGAGCTCGTCCCGGGCGCGACCTTCCTCGAGCTCCCGGGCAAGGGCCACCTGCCCTTCGGCAGCGACGACGCGCGTGCCTTCGCGCACCTCGCCGAGTACCTCCAGCGCACCTGGGAAGGGGCGCCGGCAGTCCCCGAGTTCGATCGAGTGCTGACGACCGTCCTGTTCACCGACGTGGTGGGTTCCACGGCCAAGGCGGTCGAGCTCGGCGACCGGTCATGGCGGGAGCTGCTCGAACGTCATCACGCGGCGGTCCGGCTGCTCCTCTCCCGCTACCGCGGCACCGAGATGGACACGGCCGGGGACGGGTTCTTCGCACGGTTCGACGGCCCGGCGCGCGCCATCCGTTGCGCGTGGGAGATCACGAAGGGCGTGCGCCCGCTCGGGATCGAGGTGCGTGCCGGCGTCCACACGGGCGAGTGCGAGCTGCTCGACGGCAAGGTGGGCGGCATCGCCGTCCACATCGGCGCCCGGGTCGCGTCCCAAGCGGGGCCGGGGGAGGTCGTCGTCTCGCAGACCGTGAAGGACCTCGTCGCCGGGTCCGGCATCCGGCTGGAGGACCTCGGCAGCACTGAGCTCAGGGACGTCCCGGGCGAATGGCGGCTCTACGGCGTCGTCGATGTCGGCGGGTGAGCGGACCACCTGCCCGACCCGATCCGCCCCCGCTCCCGCTCCCGCGGCGCCGGAGCGCCTCCTCGGCGAGCGCCATCCCGAGGCGGACGCCGAGCACCGCTGCGGCAGCAGGGAGAGCGAGCCGCTCGGCGCCCTGGGCGCGGCGCGCCTGGAAGCGCAGAGCGGAGCGGTGGTGCGCCACGAGCATGCGGTAGGGGTGCCGGCGGCGCGAGGCGCCGTGGACGTGGGTGACCACGGCGTGCGGCTCGACCCCCACTCCCCAGCCGGCGCGCCCTGCGCGCCAGCACAGGTCGATGTCCTCCGCGAACATGAAGTACGCCTCGTCGAAGCCGCCCAGCTCCTCGAGCGCGCTCCGGCGCGCACAGAAGCAGGCGCCCGACACCCAGTCCACCGCGCGCGGCTCCTCGCCGATCCGATCGCGGTAGCGGCGGCTGAAGCGGTTGTCCGGCCTGAGGAGCGCCAGGAGCGCATGCCCCGCGGCATCGGTCATCGAGGGGAACCGCCTTACTGAGGGGTACACCTCGCCGGCGGTGTCGACGATCCGGGGCCCCACGACCGCCCAGTCGGGGTGCGCGTCGAGCGCGGCGGTGAGGGTCGCCACCGCTCCGGGATGGATGCGCAGGTCCGGGTTGCACACGAGCAGGTACTCCGAGCCTCCGCTCGCAGCGATCCCCCGGTTCGCGCCCGCGCCGTAGCCGAGGTTGCGTCCGGTGACGACGAGCGGGACGGCCGAAGCGCCAAGCGCGCGCCGGGCTGCCCACTCCTCGCCGTTCTCGACCACGACTACCTGTCGCACCCCGTCTTCGAGGAGCGAGCGGACGCAGGCCTCCAGAAGCTCACCGGTGTCGTAGTCGACGACGACCGCTGCGACACGCGGCTCCACGCTCCCGCCGCGCACGTCCCGAGTGCGCACGTCCCGAGTGCTCACGTTCCGAGTGCTCACGTTCCGAGCCGCTCACGGAACCACGACGCCGTGCGGGCGAGGCCGTCGTCGAGCGACACCTTGGGCTCCCAGCCGAGCAGTCGGCGAGCGAGCGCCACGTCCGGGCACCGCCGGCGCGGGTCTCCGGGGGGAAGCGGTCCGTGCTCGACCGGCGATCGCGACCCGGTGACGGTCAGCACCTTCGAGGCGAGCTCGGCGACCGTCCGCTCGTCGGGGTTGCCGATGTTCACGGGGCCGGTCACCGGCGCGTCGAGGAGCGCGAGCAGCCCGTCCACCTGGTCGTCCACGTAGCAGAGACTGCGCGTCTGGGTGCCGTCCCCGTACACCGTGAGAGGGTCGCCGCGAAGCGCCTGCACGCAGAAGTTCGAGACCACGCGCCCGTCTCCGGGGGAGAGCCGCGGTCCGTAGGTGTTGAAGATCCGTGCGATACCGACGTCAACCCCGCGTGCGCGGTGCGCCGCCATCGTGAGTGCTTCGGCGAACCGCTTCGCTTCGTCGTAGACGCTGCGCAGGCCAACGGGGTCGACGTTGCCGCGGTAGTCCTCGGGCTGAGGGTGGACCTCGGGGTCGCCGTACACCTCGCTGGTCGACGCGAGGACGCACCGAGCCCTCGACCGCTGAGCGAGCTCGAGCAAGTGGCGCGTGCCCTCGCTGCCGGCGGCCAGCGTCTCGAGCGGCCTGGCCAGGTAGGCAGGGGGCGACGCGGGGCTCGCCAGGTGAAAGACCGCGTCCACGCGTCCATCCACCGGGACCTGCACGCTCACGTCAGCGAGTACGAAGCTGAACCGCCTCGAGGCTTCCAGGTGGGCGACGTTCCCCTCAGTGCCGGTCGAGAGGTCGTCGACGCAGACGACGTCGTCACCGCGCGCGACCAGCCGCTCGCAAAGGTGCGAGCCGAGGAAGCCCGCCCCGCCGGCGACGACGACCCGCGCCATCAGGCGGTCCCCCGAACCGCGGCGACGGTCACGGGCGGCCGACTCCCGCGTAGGTGAACCCTGCTCGCCGCAGCGCAGCAGGGTCGAGGAGGTTGCGCGCATCGACCACGGCCGGCGAGGCCATGAGGTCTGCCACCTTGGAGAAGTCGAGGCCACGGAGCTCGTCCCACTCGGTGAGGAGCGCGACGGCGTTCGCGCCGCGGCACGCGTCGTAGGGGTCCGCGCACAGGACAATCCCGGAGAGGTCGGGCGGCGACGGCCCCGCTGGCACCGTCGGGTCGTAGGCGCGGACGTCCGCGCCCAGGGC
>JBOGGB010000131.1:0-1811 GCA_050743605.1 Acidimicrobiales bacterium | reverse complement strand
GGATGCCGTCGAGGCCGTCGCCGAGGATGCCGTCGAGGCCGTCGCCATCGAGGCCGTCGCCGAGGATGCCGTCGAGGCCGTCGCCGAGGATGCCGCCGAGGAGGAGAAGGGGGACGCGCAGGTCTCGGACCTCATCGCCCCGCCGGCGGAGCCCGACGAGCTGGAACGGCGCCTGGCCGAGGACGAGGAGATGGAACGCCGCGGCCGGCACGAGCATCACGAGGCGCCGCACTTCCGAAGGGAGGCGGACTGACATGCTGATGCCACGCAAGGTCAAGCACCGCAAGCAGCAGCGGGGCCGACTGACCGGTGCCGCCAAGGGTGGCACGACCGTGACCTTCGGCGACTTCGGGGTCCAGGCGCTGGAGCCGGGGTGGCTCACTGCGCGTCAGATCGAAGCCGCCCGGATCGCGATGACCCGTCACGTCCGCCGGGGCGGGAAGATCTGGATCCGCGTCTTCCCTGACAAGCCGGTCACTCAGAAGCCGGCCGAGACCCGGATGGGCTCGGGTAAGGGCAACCCCGAGCACTGGGTCGCCGTGGTGCGGCCTGGGCGGGTGCTCTTCGAGCTCTCTGGGGTCGACAAGGAGCTGGCGCAGTCCGCCATGGAGCGGGCCATACAGAAGCTGCCCATGAAGGCGCGCTTCGTGGTGCGCCCCGGCACCCACGGTTCGTCGGAGGTCCAGGTCTGATGCCTGCATTCGAGTACTCGGGTATGGAGCGCAGCGAGCTCTTGGACAAGCTGCTCGAGTCCCGCAAGGAGCTGTTCAACCTGCGGTTCCAGAAGGCCACCGGCCAGCTGGACAACACTGCCCGCCTTGGTCACGTGAAGAAGGACGTCGCCCGGATCCTCACCGTCCTCCGGAACCAGGAGCTGGGAGCCGGAGAACCCGGCGGCTTCGGGTGGGGCGCCGCCGCCACCGCTGAGGACGAGGAGGCGTGATGCCCGAGAACGAGGCCGGGACGAAGGGAGTGGCGCGTCCGAACCGGAGGAAGGTCCGCGAGGGGACCGTCGTGTCCGACCGGATGCACGCGACGATCGTCGTTGCGGTGGTCGAGCGCGTGCGTCACCCGCGCTACGGCAAGACCGTCCAGCGCACGAAGCGCCTCTACGCCCATGACCAGGAGGGAAGTGCCAGGGTGGGCGACCGCGTCCGCGTCGCCGAGACGCGCCCCCTCTCCAAGCTGAAGCGTTGGCGGCTCGTCGAGATCATGGAGCGCGCCCGATGATCCAGCAGGAGTCCCGGCTGAGGGTGGCCGACAACTCCGGCGCACGCGAAGTGCTGTGCATCCGAGTGCTCGGCGGGTCGCGCCGGCGCTACGCGAGCATCGGCGACGTCTTCGTCGCCACCGTGAAGGACGCCATCCCAGGCGCCACCGTGAAGAAGGGCGACGTCGTGAAGTGCGTCGTCGTTCGGACGGTGAAGGAGAAGCGTCGCGCGGACGGCAGCTACATCCGTTTCGACGAGAACGCCGCGGTCCTCATCAACGACCAGCAACAGCCACGCGGTACCCGCATCTTCGGGCCTGTAGGGCGCGAGCTCCGGGACAAGAAGTTCATGAGGATCGTGTCGCTCGCTCCGGAGGTGTTGTGATGCGGATCCACAAGGGTGACCGGGTGGTCGTACGGACCGGTAAGTACAAGGGGCACACGTCAGAGGTCGTGCGCGCGCTGCCCTCGGAGGGCAAGATCGTGCTCGACGGTGTGAACGTGGCGAAGCGGCACTCGAAGCCGAACGCCCGGACGTACCAGGCCGGGATCATCGACAAGTTCATGCCGCTCCAGGTCTCGAACGTGTCCATCGTCTGCA
>JBOGGB010000130.1:0-3232 GCA_050743605.1 Acidimicrobiales bacterium | reverse complement strand
GGTTGACCGTCCGGCCACCCCTCGTGCCCCCCGCCGGAATGGCACTTGCCACGGTGCCGGCCGGCACCGCGCCGATCGGTATGGCGATCGCCCCGACGCAGATCGCCCCGGCGCAGGTCACGTCGATCAGTCCGATGTCGGTCACCTCGATGATCCCGACAGGACCGGCGGCGGAGGGGTGAACCGTCGGCTTTGATCCGCGGGGGGCCGTACGCTCGCGCCCGAAGGTGCGGGGCCAGAGCGGTCTTGCCCCCGGGCGCTTGGACGGAGATGGAGATGAGCTGGGATTTCTCGACCGAACCGGAGCTCGAGGCGCAGCTCGAGTGGATGCGGGAGTTCGTGAGAGACGAGATCTTCCCCGTCGAGACGCTGGACCTGGCCCACATCGAGCTGCTCGCCCTGATCCGCCCCCTCCAAGAGGAGGTGAAACGGAGGGGACTCTGGGCTGCACACCTCCCGCTCGCACTGGGCGGGGCAGGGTTCGGCCAGGTACGGCTCGGGCTCATGCACGAGATCCTGGGCCAGTCTCCCTACGGACCGCTGGTGTTCGGGAACAACGCCCCGGACTCGGGCAATGCCGAGCTTCTCGCGGTCGGCATCGAGCAGACCGGACGAGAAGACCAGCGCGCGCAGTGGCTCGAACCCCTCCTCGACGGTCGACTGCGGAGCGCGTTCTCGATGACCGAGCCGGGCACGGCGGGGTCCGACCCGACGCTGCTGTCCAGTCGGGCGGAGCGCGACGGCGAGGAATACGTCGTGAACGGCCGAAAGTGGTTCACGACGAACGGCTCAGTGGCCGACTTCCTCATCGTGATGGCCGTGACGAGCCCCGACGTCCATCCGTACCAAGGGTCGTCCATGATCATCGTGCCCGCCGGGACGCCAGGGGTCAGGATCGTGCGCGACATCCCCGTCATGGACCACCCCCACCCAGAGATCGGTGAGCTCGGCAACCACGCCGAGATCGAGTACCGGGACGTTCGGGTCCCGGTGGCGAACCTCATCGGGCACGAAGGGGAGGGCTTCCGGCTCGCGCAGGCCCGTCTCGGACCAGGCCGGATCCACCATTGCATGCGCTGGCTCGGGCAGGCCCGCCGCGCGTTCGACATGATGTGCGAGCGGGCCGTCTCGAGGTACGCGCACGGCTCGCTGCTCTCCGAGAAGGAGACCGTCCAGAACTGGGTCGCCGATTCTCGTGCCGAGATGACTGCCGCGCGCCTGATGACGCTCCACGCCGCGTGGAAGATCGACCGTGAAGGCGCGGCGGCCGCACGCGACGACATCGCGATGATGAAGTACTGGGGTGCCACCGTGCTGCACAACGTGATCGACCGGGCGATCCAGGTGCACGGCGCCCTTGGGTACTCGTCTGATCTCCCGCTCGAGTCCATGTACCGTGCGGCGCGGGCCGCGCGGATCTACGACGGACCGGACGAAGTCCACCGCCAGTCGGTGGCTCGGCACACCCTCAGGCAATACCAAGCGACCGAGATCCCGACGGAGCACGTGCCGACGCGGCGCGCAGCCGCGCAGGAGAAGTTTGTCGCACTGCTCCACTCCGACGGGCGAAGCTCGGGAGGCATGGACAGCTCGGACGCCTCGGACGGTTGACGGACACGCGTGCTGTGGCCGCTCTCAGCGCAACAGGCGCGAGAGCCTCCGGTCCGCGAGCACGGTGCCCCCGGTCTGGCACGTGCAGTACGCCACTTCGTAAGAGTCGAACGAGACTCGGCGTAGTACTGCTCCGCAGCGCGGGCACGGCTCGCCCGCCCGACCGTGGATGCTGAAGTGCCCACCGAGCCGTGGCTCGGACAGCCCACCTCTGCGGCCGCGCTCGGCCTCGAGCCCTTCGGCGAGCACGGTTCGGATGGCGGCGAGCAACCGCTCCCTGGCGTCCGCCTCGAGGGAGCGAACGGTGGCGAACGGCGAGAGCTGCGCGCGGTGCAGCGCATCGTCGGTGTACCCCCGCCCGATCCCTGCGACGACATGTTGGTCGCGCAGCCACGTGTAGAGCCGTCTGGGGCTCCGGTCGTGCCGCAGCAGGCCGGCGAATGTCTCACTGTCGGCCTCTGGGCCGAGCGTGGCAAGCGGTCCTTCGTCGCCCGGGGCGAGCACCCACCATCCCGCCTTGCGCTGAGTGCCGTGCTCGCGGACGAGGATCGCTTCGAGACGTGAAGCCTGAAGATCACAGAACGTGAAGCGCACCAGGGCCCCACGGGGGCGCGTCGACTTCGGTGGGTCCTCGATGTCGACCCTGCCCCCCTGGGAGAGGTGCACCGCGACGCGGAAGCCGCCGTCGAAGCTGACGAGGACGTACTTCCCCCGCCTCCCCACGCGGGCGACCCGTTGCCCTCCAAGGACGTTGGGCGCCGGCTCGGCGGTCTTCAGGCTCGCGAAGCCGAGCAGGTCGGCACGCTCGAGCACCGCACCGGCGAGCGCGGCGTGGAGCCGCTCCGCTAACGCCTGCATCTGCGGCATCTCCGGCACGAGGTTCCTCCCCGGAGTGCCCTTCGGAAGCCCTAGCCTTGGACGGCGTCGACGGGAGCGGTCGCCTGGAACCCGATCGCCTGCTCGAGCGCCGCGGCGGACCGGAGCACCACGAGGTCCGCGTGCTGGGGCCCGATCACCTGCACACCGACCGGAAGGCTGTCGCCGACCAATCCCGCGCACACCGTGGCGGCGGGCGAGCCCGTCATGTTGAACGGGTAGGTGAGGCGCACCCAGTTCGGGTCGACGACCCCGTTCACCACCCCCTTGCCGCCGAGCTCGTTCGGAGGCGCGACGCCCGCCGTCGTCGGGGTGACGAGGAGCCTCACGTCCCTGAAGAGCTCGACGAGGCGAAGGTTCATCTCGTGGCATCGGTCGAAGGCGCGTACGAGGCGCAAGGACGGCAGCGCCCGGGCGTGCTCGGCCAGCGACACGAGGACCGGTGTCACCGCGTCCCATCGCGCCTCGTGGCGCTCCAGTGTTCGCAGGAGGCAGGTGCTCACGATGGCGAGCCAGTCCTCCAGCGGGTCCTCGTCGAAGACCGTGCCGATCTCGACCACGTCGGCACCGAGTGCGTCGAGGAGGTCGACCACCCGCTCGGTGACCGCCATCACCGAGCTGTCGACCTCGGCGTAGCCCAAGGACGGCGACCAAGCGACGCGTGCCGGCACGCGCGCGTCGACCAGCGCGTCGCGCCAGTGAGCTTCGGGCAAGGGCAGGGAGTACGGGTCCGTCGGTTCGGGGC
>JBOGGB010000129.1:0-1779 GCA_050743605.1 Acidimicrobiales bacterium | reverse complement strand
GACCGGGACAGGGCGCGCCAGGCGGACCTTCTGCGGTACCAGGTCGCCGAGATCGACGCCGCGCGCATCGAGGACGTGGCCGAGGACGCCGTGCTCACCGAGGAGGAGGAGCGGCTCGCAGGGATGGCGGCGATCCGGGAGGCCGCGGCCCAGGCGGTCCGCGCGTTGCGGGGCGAGGGTGCGGAGAGCGGGAGCCGGCTCGAAGAGGGGGCGACCGGGCTCGTGGGGGGCGCGCTCGGTGCGCTCGGGGGGCACCCTGCTCTCGGGGCGTGGGCTCACCGGTTGCGGGATGCCGCCGCCGAGCTGGACGACGTGGCGGGGGAGCTGCGGGATGTCGCCGAGAGCTGGGAGGAGGACCCGGAGCGTCTCGCAGCGGTGCAGGCACGCCGCCACCTGTTCCAGGAGCTGCGGCGCAAGTACGGGGAGACGCTGTCCGATGTCGTTGCGTTCGGAGAGGCGGCGCGGGCGTCGCTCTCGGGTCTGGAGGACCAGGAGGCCGAAGCCGCTGTCCTGTCGGAGCGCCTGACGGGGGCCGAGGAGACCGTGCGTGCCGCCGAGCGCCAGCTCCGGGACGTGCGTGCCGGGGCTGCGAGCTCGCTCGGCGTGGCGGCGACCGAGCGGGTCCGGCTCCTGGCGATGCCCGGCGCAGAGCTGCAGGTGTCGGTGGGGGAGGGCGGTGCCGGCGATGCGGTGCAGTTCCTCCTTGCCGCCAACCCGGGCGAACCCGCGCAGCCGCTCGGTCGCATCGCCTCTGGCGGCGAGCTCGCCCGGACGATGCTGGCGCTCCGGCTGGTGGTCGAGGGCGGGGCGGCGACGATGCTCTTCGACGAGGTCGACGCGGGCGTGGGCGGTGGCGCCGCGTTGGCGCTCGCGCGGGCACTCCGCGACGTCGCGACCCGCCGCCAGGTGCTCGTGGTCACCCACCTCCCGCAGGTCGCTGCCTCAGCCGATCGCCAGGTCGTGGTGAGAAAGGTCGTCGACTCGGACGGTCGGACGGTGACGACCGCGGAAGTGCTCGAACCCGAGGCCAGGATCGTGGAGCTGTCGAGGATGCTCTCGGGGCACCCCGACAGCGCCACGGCGCGAGCCCATGCCGAAGAGCTGCTCGGCGTAGGCGCGCGCGCTGTGCCGCAGATCTCGTAGGCACGAAGCGCGCGCGTGCTCCCCGGCGGTCAGGTCGAGAGCTCTGCCAGCGCCCGGGCGGCGATGCACCTGGTCCACCGTTACTACGGCGACGACTTCTGCGTCGTCGAGCACGAGGCGACGGGGACGGTCTCCGGGGAGCTTCTCGGTGTGTCCCGCTACGGCCGGAGGGTCACCTCCCGGATGTTGCGTGTCTGGGAGTGGTGTCGGGTCCGGCCTTCGCCGCCCCGCCCGCCCCGCCCCACGGCGACGGCGCCCCGCCCGGGCGCCGATGACGCCAACGGTCGGGTCATCCGTGCCGGTGTCCGCCCGCCGGTGTGGAGGTCGCGAGGAACGGTCGTCGCGGACGGCTGCTCGGGACCGCGGGCGCGCGTGCACGGAACGCTCGAGGACGCGCGGTGACCCGATGCCTCGGGAGGAGTGCCCCCGGCCCCCCCTACGGCGGCGGCGGCTCCGACGGTTCCCCGCGCGCGGTGCCGGCGTGGCCGTTGCCGCCCGGGCCGACCCCACCCTGAGCGCTCATGCGGCGTGCGCGGGCGCGAGGAGGTCCCCCGGGCACAGGTTCGCCCCCGGTACCTGCCGCAGGCCTGGGTCTCTTTCTCACCGGGGGGCCAGGGCCTCGGGCCTGGGCCCGTG
>JBOGGB010000128.1:0-2615 GCA_050743605.1 Acidimicrobiales bacterium | reverse complement strand
CTCCTATTGTTGTCGGGATCTTGCACAGCACGACCTTGACCGGATGGCCGTCGATGCCACCGGTGTGCTGGTTGATGTACTTCTCGGCGAGCGTGGTCCCTGTCGTCCATGGCACGGTCGGGGCCGCCGTCGCTGTCATCTGGTTCACGACGCCGATGTCGATGGTCGAGAGTTTATTGTTCGCCTGGCCGTGCCCGCCGACGTACTCGGGGAAGTTGGTGACGGGCTTCAGAGGAGCGACGCCAAAGGTCGAGCGTTCCGAGTGCGTTGCACTCGCCCGTTTCGAGTGCGACGCACTCGCCACTCCAGCGCCGACCCCCAGCACGCCCACCGTCAGGCCGAGTGCCGCCACGCAGAGCGCTGCCGGCCTCGAAGCTCTCCACATTCCACGAAGCATGCTCGTTCCTCCCCTTCGTACCGCTGGCGCGGCCTTCTTAGTCCATGCATCGAACAGAACTTCGAAGTCAGCCCTCTCCTTACACCTGGACAACCGATCGGTAGTCGGGAAGCTCGCCCGTCGCCGTCTCGAACAGGCCGCGCGCCCGCATCCACTCCTGCGTCCGGTGATACGCGTCCTCGGTGTAGGGCAGGAAAACGATCCGCTCCCCCGTGCCGAAGCAGCGGACGTCGATTCGGTCCTGGTAGCGGGCAGGGATCTCGTCCGTGAAATAGTGCTTGTAGGCCTCGGGTGCGAGGTCGAGCTTCATCTGCGCCCGGCGCAACGCGTTCATGTAGCGCGTGACGTCAGCGGCGTCGATGGCGGAGCTGAACATGAACCCGGCGACGAACGTGGTATCGAGGATCTTGCGGCAACCGAGCTGCTCGAGCAGGTACGTCGGCGCGCTCCAGACCGCCGCGGCCTGCACGGTGCCGTCGAGGAGCGCGTCCACCCGGTCATAGGGCATCCCGCCGAAGCGGAGCCGGATCTGGTCGGTCTCGAGGAACGGTTCGAGCGCCTGGATGGTCGAAAAGTGGCTGCCCGAGTGGTAGCCGACGGCGACCTCGACCCCCGCGAGGTCGCTCGGGCGACGGATCTCGGAGCGCTCCTGGACGAAGATCGCGGCGGGGAGGATAGAGTAGGCGCCTCCCCACATCTTGCCGGCGTCGTCCACCGCCGCCTGGTTGACTGCCCAGTGGCACGCGCAGCTCATGTCTTTCTTCCCACCGACGCCCGCCACGTAGAGCTCGTAGGCACCCATGCGGACGTCCGCCCGATCGCTCGGTTCGATGCTCTGCTGCGCGTTCTCCTGGACCCGGACATCCATCTGGAAGTCGAGCCCCTCATCGGCGAAGAAGCCCTCCTCCACGGCGATCCAGTCCTGCAACCGACCGTGGGACGAAATCACGAACTTGCCCATGTGGCGGCTCCTCCAGCTTGCTACGAGTAAATTTATACTCCGCACACAACCTCGCGGGCAAAACTCCTCGCCGAGACCTGCCGAGTCCCCGCTCGACGGCCCTGCGCCAGGCGGAGTGGAAACCGTAGACCGGTTGATGATGAGCCGGACCGGCCGATCGAGAGCTTGCGGCGTCATCGACTCGGACTCTGTACGACCGCCCCTCGTCGCGCTGACGCCACAGGGCCACGAACGCGCGGCTGCGCACCTCGCTGCTGCAAAAGAGCTCTCGAGATGGAGCCTCCGGCACCGGCGCCCGACAAGGACTGAGCGAAGGGCT
The DNA here is from genome assembly GCA_050743605.1 of Acidimicrobiales bacterium. Taxonomy (GTDB): domain Bacteria; phylum Actinomycetota; class Acidimicrobiia; order Acidimicrobiales; family RAAP-2; genus JAJYVT01. The sequence continues at coordinate 938 of JBOGGB010000128.1, read as the reverse complement.
CGCCCGACCGGGAGAAACCGGCCGTACCTCAGGAAAGCGCCGCCGCGGAGTGCACGGAGATGCCCGCGGCAATCACCGGCTCGTCACCGACCAGGTGTCGCTGCTCGCAACGCGGCCGGCGATGTCCGGCGAGGTGCTCACCGTCGATTCCCGCCGGGGGCTCGGCGAGCGCGACCTCGAGGAGTGGCGTCAACTCGTGGACGCCGCTTGCGCACAACCGCGCCGGAACCCCGACGGATCGATGCCCGCGGCAGCCCGGAGTACCGCGCGGGGTTCGCACTGTGCGCCGTCACCGACCCATGCCACGTACTGGTCCGGTCGCACGAGCACCAGCTGCGCGCCGTAGTGGCGGTGCCCCGTGTCGGCTGTGGCTGTGTCCGCGAGAACGGTTATGGGCAGCCCGAGACGGCGAGCCGCCGCTTCGAATTCCCTGGAAACGTTGCGTGCGCCGAAGGAGAGCAGGGTGAATCCATCCCCGAGCGCATCGAACGCGTTGCGAGCGCCCGAGAGGCGACCCGGCCCGAGGTGGTGACCAGGACGAGCCGCGAAGCGGTGCTCGCCGACGACGCCGGAGCTGCCGCCTGCCGGCCCGTCGACGACCGGCGAGCCCTCGTAATGCGGCTCGTACCACGGAGGTCCCGTATCAGCGACGGCCATCTGCGCCCATGCCTCTTCGAAGGCGGCGCGGTCGACATCCGGGTCGTAACGATCGAGGAACGCCCGGTCGCGCTCGATGCCGGCCGCGATGACGTCCCGGCCCGTCTCCGCGAAGACTGGCTGGCGCTCGAGGGTGTAGCTCTCGAGGAGGCAGTCTCCTCCCCACCCGCGCAGCACGGCCGCGAGCTTCCACGCGAGGTTGACCGCGTCCTCGAGACCGGTGTTCAAGCCGTAGCCCCCGTAGGGAGGGTGGCTGTGCGCGGCGTCGCCGGCGATGAGCA
>JBOGGB010000127.1:0-2254 GCA_050743605.1 Acidimicrobiales bacterium | reverse complement strand
AGCCGTGCTCGAGGTCGACCTCGGTGGCGTGCTCGCGCTCGCCCGCGCCGCCGTCCCCGCGATGCTCCGGCGCCCGCCGCCGCGGCGCGGCCGGTTCCTCGCCGTGGCCTCAGCCGCGGACAACAGGGGCCTCCCGATGCTGGCCGCCTACTGCGCGGCCAAGGCGGGGGTCGCGGGCTTCGTCCGCGCGCTGGCGGTCGAGCTCGGCGCGCACGGGATCACGGCCAACGCGGTCAGCCCGGGCTCGACGGAGACCGCGATGCTCGAGGCGACCGCCGATCTGTACGGGTTGTACGGCGCAGCTTCCTTTGCAGCCCAGCAGCCCGTCGGCCGTCTGCTCGCGCCCGAGGAGATCGCCCGCGCGCTCGTCTTCCTGGCCGACATGTCCTCGGGGGGCATCACCGGCGCCGTCGTGCGTGTCGACGGCGGGCTCTCGCTCTGAGCAGCTTGCGCCGCGCACAGCCCCCACGAGCGGCCGGCCACTGTGTCGTGCTCGGGCCCGGGTGCTTCGGGCGTCGAAGAGACGAGCCGTTCCCACAAGGGGTGCGGGTGGAGCTCGATCCGCGGGTGCGTCGGCCGGCGCTCACCGTCCTGTTCGGCGGGTCGCCGCCACGGATGTTGCGGCTGAGCAGGCGTGGCGCCGAGCTCGTGTCCGCGATGGGGAGCGCGGCGGTGGGCGGCGCTGAGTCCGCTCGGCTCGCCCGCAGGCTGACCGACCACGGCATCGGGATCCCGCGGCCGGGTCCGCGGAACGCGCCCGTCGACGTGACGGTCGTCGTCCCGGTCCGTGACCGCACGCTCGAGCTCGGTGACTGCCTCGCCGCGCTGGGGACGCGGCATCGGGTCCTCGTGGTCGACGACGGGTCGGCCGACCCCGACGCGGTCGTGGCGAGCTGCCGCCTCCACGGCGCGGACCTCGTCCGCAGGGTGCGCCCTGGCGGACCGGCAGCAGCGCGCAACACCGGGCTCCGGGCGGTCACCTCCGAGCTGGTCGCCTTCTGCGACAGCGACTGCCTGCCCGGCCCCGGCTGGATCGAGGACCTCGCCGGGCACTTCGTCGACCCGCTCGTGGTGGGTGTCGCGCCGCGGATCGTGGCGGCGTCTTCGGGACGAGGGTTGTCGCTGGTGGACCAGGGCGTTCACCCGGCACCGGTCCACCTGGGCAGCGCCGTGCCGTTCGTCCCCGCTGCGGCCGTCGTGTTCCGCCGGGCACCGCTCGGCGACGGCTTCGACGAGACGCTCCGCTACGGCGAGGACGTGGACCTCGTGTGGCGGCTCGCAGAAGCCGGCTGGCGCGTCCGGTACGAGCCGGGCGTCACGGTCGCCCACCGGGACCCGACCGGGGTGGTGGCACGCCTCCGGCGCCGCTTCGGCTACGGGACGTCGGCCGGTCCGCTCGAGCGTGCGCACCCCGGCGCGATCGACCACCTCTCCGTCGGACTAGGACCGGCGTGCACGCTCGGGGGCCTCATCGTGGGGGCTCCCGGGACCGCGCTGCTCGCATGGGCGCTCACGGCGCTGCGGCTCCGCGGCCAGCTCCGCCCGCTCGGCCTCGGGACCCGTTCCGCCCTCGAGGTCGCGCTGGCCCAGGTGATCCACGCGTGGGTCGGGCTCGGCCGGTGGTGCACCATCTTCGGAGTGCCCCTGGCGGCGGGCATGGTGCTCGGCCGGCGCAGGCGCCGGGCGCGCCGGGTCCGCACGCTGCTGCTGCTGTCGAGCGGTTCGGCGCTGCTCGCCAGGCGCAGCGGCCCGGGGGGCGCCGCGCGGCGAGTCCTCGTCGACGACTGTCTGGGCGAGATGGCATACGGGGTTGGGGTCCTGGCGAGCTGCGCGCGCTCAGGAGTCCTCGGCCCGTTGGTCCCCAGGGTCCGGAGGGTCCGGAGCGCGGCAGCCCCACGAGACCGCTGCGACGGGACCGCGGGCGGCGCTCGGCAGGGTGCGGGCGTGCTGCTGAGGCGCGCGGCAAGGACGGTGTCTTCGTTCTCCGCTCGCAGGGCATGATGTGGGCGAAGAGGAACGGTGCGCAACGTGTCGAGGTCGTCGGTCAAGCCAGCCAGTAGACGGGTGAGAGGTCCGCTCGGCGTCGCGCTCTCGGCCGCCGTCGTCGTGGTCGTGGTGCGCGAGGCGCTCCGCCGGACGCGAACCGAGCCAGTGGACGTGCGCGACGCGGCCCCCGTCGCCGGAGCGGTGGCGCCGGCCGTGCCGGCCGTACCGGCTGTCCCGGTTGTCCCGGAGGCGCCGGCCGCACCGGTCG
>JBOGGB010000126.1:0-9443 GCA_050743605.1 Acidimicrobiales bacterium | reverse complement strand
CGGTCGGCCGCGTCGTCTCCTCGGCGGGCGTCAAGGCGGCCGCACACGGCCAGGCCAAGACCGCCGCCGCCGCCCACGTCGCCTTCGTCTCGGGACTGCACCCGATCTTCGTCATCGGGGCGATCGCTGTCGCGCTCGGCACGGCCCTCGCCGTCGGCCTCGTCCGCTCTAAGGACTTTCACCGTCCAACCATGCCGGTGTCCCCGACCGAGCCCGAGCCGGCCGGCTCGACCGAGGCCACAACGCTCGGCGCGACGGAGGCCTGGAGGCAGTTCGCGCTCGTCTCAGCCCGACCTGCAGAAGGCACGCACACATCATGAGTAGCATCAGCACCAGTCGGCGATCACGAGCTTCGCATCCTTACGCTCGGCGCTTCCACTGGTTGAGCGGGCGACCGGCGAAGTAGTTGCTCATGTGGCGAGCGACGTTCCTGTGCACCTGTTCTGCAGCCTGGTGCCCGTCAGCGCCGGCGCGGTGATCATGAGCGCGAGGAGCGCTCATCCGCAAGAAGCCGTTTGCCTATGCCAACATGCCCAAGAGACCCGGTCTTGGTTTCGCTCAGAACAGCTCGGCGAACAGGTCGAGCATCGCGCGCCACGAGCGCTCCGTTGCAAGCTTGTCGAACTTCAGACCGGGCATGGGGGACACTCCAGCTCGCGGATGGGTGAAGCTGTGTTGAGCTCCACCGTATACCGTCATCCTCCAGTCCACTCCAGCTGATCGCATCTCTTCTTCGAACGCGACCCGTTGTTCGAGGGGGACGATGGGATCGTCCGCCCCCACGCACATGAGCACCTTGCCTCGGATGTAGCGCGAGTCTCCGGGGCGCAGGAGATTCAGCCCAGGATGGAAGCCCACGACGGCTTTCAAGTCCACGCCGGTTCGGGCCAGTTCCATCACGACGGTCTCACCGAAGCAGTAGCCGACCGCCGCCACCCTGGAGGTATCGACGGCAGGTTCAGCCAAGAGGACGTCGAGTGCGGCTCGGGCTCGTGAGCGGATCTCGTCGGGGTCCGCGCCCAGCGCTTCCAGCTGCCCCATCATCTGGCCCTGATCGTCGAAGAGTCTCCCACCGCCGTGATAGTCGAGAGCGAGGGCGGCGTAACCAAGCTCGCAGAAGGTGAGGGCGCGACCCGCTTGGAACTCGTCGAGGCCGTTCGCCTCGTGAGCGATGAGCACTGCTGGAAACGGTCCGTCCCCATCGGGAATCGCCAGCCGCCCGCGCATCACCAGCCCCCCTGCCTGGTATTCGACGTCGCGAACTGATGCCACTCGCAGAGGCTATTCGGAAGGGACAACTGGCTTGGCACCGACGGAGGACGAACTCCGGCTCGGAAGGTGGCGGGTCGATCCGTAAGCACCATTTCTTAGATGCTCGGGAACCATCGACTCCTTGCTCTCGGTGACCACGACTGTCGGTGTCGCGTGAGCGATCGGCGTACCAAGCGCGTGGTGCTGTCGTATTGTCGGTTCATGTCTGAGACTCAGTCATCTTCCGGTAAGTCCTGGCGCTACCACTTCACCCGCCGCGCCGGCGGCGACGAGGTCGAGGCCGGCGAGTTCACGGACGACGAGGCGGCCATAGCCCGGGCCCGGGAGCTATCGACGTCGATGCTTGAGCCCATCGTCGTGGAACGTTACGGCATGGTCGCCTGGCACTACGTCGACGAGGTCGACGAGCGCCCCTGAGCCGTATGGACTCGGCCACCGCTAGCAACGTCAGCGGCAGGATGGGTGCCCCTGCGCCGCAGGAGGACTGAACGTTTCCTGTGTGGGGTCCAGTCGCCAGGAGGTTGGCCAGTCTCGTCGTCACGAGCTGAGGCGAGTCGTCGTTGCCGGCCGTCGACGGGAAGTTGCGTTCCCTGGGTAGTAGCGGAACGGCCTGGGGCGACCAGCGTTTTGCTGCGCGGTGGTGCGCTGCAGAGCGGGAGCTGGAGGATGCGCATCAGCGAGGGGTCAGCACCGATCCTGATGCCGCGCCAGCTGGGCCAGCACCTCGACAAGTTCGGCGAAGCGCTCAGCGCCGAGCTCGGTGACGAAGGTTTCTTCGGTTGCCCGTGCCGCGTCTGCGATGACCCGGGCGGCTCGCCGGCCCTTGGTCGTAAGTAGGAGGTCGGTCCGGCGGCGGTCGGCGTCGTTGGGCTTGCGGTCGACAAACCCCCCGTCCACCAGTGCGTCGATCAGTTTCGAGACCGCCTGCTTGCTGACGCCCATCTCGCCCACCAACTGGCTGGCGTCGGTGGCGCCTCGGGCAAGGACCATGAGCGCCCAGTTCCCTGGCTGGGGCAATTCCTCGAACCCGCGCTCGACCAAGTTGTCCCTGATGGCGGCCCGGTAACGCTGGCTCGTGCGACGGAGAAGCCACGGGAGGGGGATCGGCGCGCCACCCGGCTTCCCCCGCACCGGCTTCCCCCGGACCCCTGACGATTCTCGACTATTCGTCATAATATGTGACAGTCTACACGTAGACTATCTTTGAGGCGGCACCGACGTCCGGGGAGGAACCCTGATGCCCTATGGCAGCGGTCCAATCATCCGACAAGCATTCATGCGAGCCACGCCGTGGCAGCGCTCCCTCATCGGCGTCGCCATGATCGTCGGGGGGGTGCTGCTCGTGCTGCTCGGGCACGTCGCAGGCGGACTGCTCGCCCTCGCCGGGCTCCTTCTCCTCGGGCGCATGGTTCGCCACCGCTTGCGCCGGAGGCTGGAGACTCCTGGGGCAGCACCCCAAGGCGGCAGACCGTGAGGCGCACTTCGCGCCGCTCACCCGCGGTCGCGGCCAGCCTCGTCGTCCTCGCCTCGGTCGTGCTCGCCGCGTGCGGCAGCACCAGCGGCAAGTCTCCTGCGGCGAGGAGCACCGTCTACCGGTGGGGCGTCGTCGGCAACAGAGGCGCCATCACCCAACTGGAACGAGACACGCCGACGGCGATCGCCGGCATCAAGGGCAATGTCGTGCAGATCGCCACCTCCAACTCCGACGGCTACGCCCTCACCTCGACCGGCGCCGTCTACGGCTGGGGCGTGAACAGCTACGGCGAGCTCGGTGACGGGCACCTGACGCCACACGAGACCAAGGCCGTGAAGGTCGCCTTCCCGGCCGGGATCAAGATCACCCTGCTCGCCAATCCGATGCCCTTCGACGCCGGCCTCGCCATCGACTCGACCGGTCATGTCTGGGGGTGGGGCCTGAACTATGACGGCGATCTCTGCCTGTCGGGCCTCATCGAGAGCCGACCGCTCGAGCTCCCGCTCACCGACGTCACCTTGACCACGGGCGCCCGAACCCATGCTCTGTTCGACTCGCACGACACGGTCTATGCGTGCGGGAGCGGCGACGCTGGTGAGCTCGGGAACGGCTCGACCGCCTCCACCGGCACGCCCATCCCCGTGACCGGGTTGCCGAGGGGCGTCAAGGTCACCGCCCTCACGTCCTCCTGGGAAGGATCCGGCGCACTGCTCGCCAACGGCGAATACTACGACTGGGGCTACGACGCCTCCGGACAGCTCGGAGACGGCACCACCACCGACAGCGCGGTACCGGTCGAGGTCACCCTCCCCATCCCGGTCACCCAGGTCTTCCAAGGCGGGAGCGGGCCAAAGAACGGGCAGACCATCGCCATCTTGGAGGACCAGTCCGTCTGGGCATGGGGCGGCAACGATCGAGGCCAGCTCGGCAACGGGACCAAGACCAGCTCGGACGCGCCGATCCAGGTGCACGTCCCGAAGGGTGTCACGTTCATGAAGGTGAGCTCCGGTGGCTATGCCAGCTACGCCATCGACCAAGCCGGACGGCTATGGGCGTGGGGCGACAACCGGAGCGGCCAGCTCGGCATCGGCTCCGGCCGCAGCTCCGAGAAGCTTCCAGTCGATGTCGGCATCCACTTCAGCCAGGTGTCCTCGACGGCTCAAAACGTCGCCGGGCTCGAAGAGCGTTCCTGACCGAGACACACACACTCCTCCAGCCGGCAGGCGGGTACAGGGCCACCCGAACTCCGAATGCGCCCGGGCGTAACGATTGAAGCGGCTCGCGTCCCTTCGGCTGAGTGGTGAGCCGATGGGCAGCCTCATCCGCAGTGATGTTCGCTCGAGGCCCGCACACCTCACCTCTCCTGTGATGGGATTGCCCGATCCGGGGGACTGCAGCCGGGTCGGCGTCTCACCCCTGCCCCAATGCACCGAGAGAAAGGATCCACGTGAGCTCCCAGCAACCACTCGCTCCTGTGCCCGTACGTCGGCACATGCGGCGCGCCATCAGCCTGCAGGGGATGCGCAAGGACATCGAAAGGGCCGACGGCGTGAACGCCAAGCTCGCCGTCTTCCTGACCAACATCGTGGGCTCGATGTGGTGCGCCTATGTCTTCGCAGCCCTCTCCCTCCTCGGCTTGCCCGCGGCGCTCAGACCGGGCGGAGAGGGGATCATTGCCTGGATCGCCCAGACGTTTCTCCAGCTCGTGCTGCTGTCCGTCATCATGGTCGGTCAGAACGTGCAGAGTGCGGCCAGCGACGCACGTGCCCAGCGAACCTACGACGACACCGTCATGATCCTCGATCGCCTCGACGTCCACACCGTAGGTGGGATCAGGGATCTCGCGGATCGCTTGGACGAAGTCGTGACCGCTCTCCGCGCGCAGTCCGGACTTGGTGGAACGGGCACAGCCGGTCCGGATATCGCCCCCGAGTGAGAACGTCAGAAGGCCGACGAACGGCGGATGTCCTCGTTACTTCTTAATGATGACGTTGTGGACTTCCTTCACCAGATCGATCTCCACTCCCGGGACGTTCGGCTTCACGCTCGTGTCGAACCAGTTCTGAAAATCCTCTCGGCTCTCCCAGATCTCAGAGACATGGAACGCGTCGTCTCCCGTGAAGGCCACATGGACGACGAAACCTGGAGCGGCAAGTAAACCGGGAGTCAGATGCTCTGACACCGTGTCGTACACGTCCGCCGTCATTCCCGAGACCGACAGCCTCACCAATACCGACATGTGCTCCCTCCTCAGCTCTGTGCCGTTGACAGCCGGGCGACATCCTACTGACGGTCTTCCTCGATCGCGTGTGCCGGGGCCCGTGGAAGCCGGTGGGGCGACGTCGCTCAGCCCAGCACGGGAGGCGACAGCGCCTGAGCCCCCAGCCTCGGATCCACGGCGTGCGGCTCCTCCTCGTACACGCGTGCGGCTGCGCGCACCCCGCGCGGCCCGGTGAAGGCGAGCGCGGTCAGCGTGCACACGACGCCGCAGGCCACCAGGACGGCCCAGGACAGGCGGCTGTCCGTCGTGAACCGGATCGCCGAGGCTCCCGAGAGACGGCCCGACCCGAGCGCAGTTGCGCTCACCATGGAGCCCATGACGGCAACGCCGAGCACGTTGCCCAGTTGCCGGGACGCCGACGTGATGGCCGACGCCACCCCTGCGCGCTCCGGCGGCATCCCGCTCACCCCGGTGTGGGTGATCGGCGGGTTGACGAGGCCGAAGCCGCACCCGAGCACCGCGTAGGACGCGAGGAGCAGCCACATGCTCGTACGCGGGTCGAGGTCCAGCAGGAGGGCCCCTCCCACCGCGATGCACGCCCCGCCGAGCGCCAATGGGGCCCGCGCCCCGACACGACCCACCATCCTGCCTGCGACCACCGAGCACACGATGATGGCTGCGGTGGCGGGCAGGATCGCAAGCCCGGCAAGGAGTGCGGAGTCGCCCCTGACGTCTTGGAGGTAGAGGGTGTTCACGAAGAGGAACCCAGACAAGGCGATGAAGCTCGCCACAGCGATGGCCGTCGCAGCCGAGAACGGCGGGCTCCGGAAGAAGTGCGCCTCGAGGAGCGGCTCGTCCCGGCGGCGCTCGACGGCCAGGAGGACGACCAGGCCGACGCCGGACACGCACAGCATGCCGATGATGACTCCCGAGCCCCAGCCCGCCGACGGTCCCTCGATCAGGCTGTACGTCAGCGTCGCGAGCACCACCACCATGAGCAACTGACCGGCAGGGTCCAGGTGCCTGGGATGGGCGGACCGGGACTCCGGCACGATTCGCCGGGACAGGTACCAGGTGCCGAGACCGACCGGAATGTTGACCCAGAAGACCGAGCGCCAGCCCACGCTCGAGACCAGGGCCCCACCGACGATCGGACCGGCCGCGATCCCGAGCCCGAACACCGCGCTCCAGACCCCGATCGCGCGCGCCCTCTCTCCGGGGTCGGTGAACACCTGCCGAACGATCGACAGGGACGCGGGCACGAGGAGGCACCCTCCGAGCGCCTGCGCCATGCGGAATCCGATGAGGGCCCCGACCGTCGGCGCCACGCTGCACAACGCCGATCCCAACGTGAAGAGCAGGAGCCCGGACGTGAACAGGCGCTTCCGACCCAGGCGGTCACCGATCGATCCCGACAGCATCAAGAGGCTCGCCAGCACGAGGAGGTAGGCGTCGGCGATCCACTGAAGGTCGGCCACGCCGGCGTGGAGATCTGCATGGATGGTGGGCAGTGCGACGTTCAGCGCGCTGCTGTCGATGTACGCCATGAACAGGCTCATGCTGCAGAGAAAGAGGACCGCGTAGCGACGGCGTGGGCTCACCGGTCCTAGAGTTGCAGATCGAAGCGGCGTTGGGGAATCGACCGGCGGTCTCGCTCAGGCCGACTCGCCCTGGCGGCGCGCTGCGAGATAGGGGTTCGGGATCTGCTCGGACTCCGGCAGCGCTGGGCACATCGCGTCCCCCCACTCCTCCTGCCCAAGCTCTCCGAGCAGGTGCTCCACGGTCGCCTCTACGACGCGCCGCGCCTTCTCCAGGTCCACGCCGAGCAGCTCGTGATCGAATTTCACGATCCGCCCGTTCACCATCACGGTGTGGACGTCGCCCCGGCCAGCCTGGAAGACGACGTGACCGACAGGGTTCAACACAGGGAACATGACCGGCGACTTGTCGTTCTTCACCAGCACGATGTCAGCCTTCTTCCCGGGTACCAGGCTCCCCACGACCTCGCCGAGCCCGAGCGCTTCGGCTCCGCCGAGAGTCGCCCAGCGCACCACGTCGTCGGCGCGCACCGAGCTCGTCACGCACGTGTCACTCCGGGCGTGCGCCTCCTGGTGCTCCCGGCACCGGTCGATGTTCAGGGTCGCGCGCATGGCGGAGAACAAGTCAGAGCTCCACCACACGCTCGTGTCCGAAGAGAGAGAGATGGGGATCCCGTGTCGGCGAAGCTCCCACGAAGTCGGGAAGCCCTGCCCGGCGTTGGCTTCGCTCTCGCTCGCCACGGACGCATAGGCGCCGGATGCGGCGATCCGCTGGTAGGAGTCCTCGGCGAGCGTAGAGGCGTGCACATAGGTCACGTCGTCGGTCATGAACCCGTGCTCCGCCATCTGGAGAATGCCCTTGTCGTCGGTGGCGCCCCACACCCCTGCATGCGTCGTCACCCGGAGGCCGAGGTCGCGCGCCGCCTCGAACGCGGCCTTCTCGGGGAACTCGGGTTGGCCGGTCACGTCGAATGCGAGCTGGCATCCCAGCATGTCGGTGGGGCTCGAGAAGTTCCGGGAGACGAAATCGCGGACCTCCGAGCTCGGCGCCCACTCCCACGGCGCCGCAAAGATAGTGCCGTAGGCGAGGACGAAGCGCCCTGGCACCTGCCTCAGTGCCTCCAGAGCTGCCTCGGCATGGTCCACGGTGCGTAGCCCGTGCGACCAGTCGACAGTCGTGGTCACGCCCGCGTCGACAGCCTCGATCGCCGACAGCAAGTTGCCCGCGTAGACGTCTTCGGGGCGGAAGACGTTGCCCCACTTGATGTAATAGAAGACGAAGTACTGGCTCAGCGTCCAGTCGGCGCCGAAGCCGCGCATCGCCGTCTGCCACATGTGGCGGTGCGTGTCGACCATCCCCGGCATCACGATCCCGCCCGTCGCGTCAACGACGAGACATCCTTCCGGTGCGGCGACGTCTTGTCCGACCGCAGTGATCCGCTCACCCTCGACCAGCACGTCGGCGTGCTCCAGCACGCCCGCCGGCCCCATCGTGAGGACCGTGCCACCCCGGAGTAGCACGGGCGTCCCCGGGGCCAGCGACCGCACTCGCTCGCCCGTAGCGATGTCTCCACTCATGCGCGAACCCCTTTCGTGTCGCTTCTGTCGCCCACGCCGCCTCCATTGCTCGCGCGCGTCCCGTCACGGTCCACCAGCGCGTGCACCTGCCGGTTGCGGTGCGACTGTGCGTCCCTCGTGGTGGAAAGCGGGCCGTCGACCGTCCAGTAGCGCTGCCCCGCGACCAACAGCTCTTCGGCCGGGAACTTCGTGATGACCTCACACCCGTCCGCCGTGACGACTAGCTCCTCTTCGATGCGAGCCGCCGACCACCCGTCGGCGGCGGGCCAATAGGTCTCGAGCGCGAAGACCATTCCCTCTTCGAGGACTTCAGGATGGTCGAGGGAGACGAGGCGGGAGAAGATGGGCTTCTCCCAGATCGATAAACCGACTCCGTGCCCGTACTGCAGGGCGAACGCCGCCAGCTCGTCAGGGAACCCGAACTCCTCGGCTCGAGGGAACACCTCGACGACCTGCGCCGTCGTCGTCCCCGGCTTCACCAAGTCGATCGCCTCGTCCATGTACTCGCGGCAGCGACGGTACGCGTCTCGCTGGGCGACGCTCGCGCTCCCCACGGCAAAGGTCCGGTAGTAGCAGGTCCGGTAACCGTTGAACGAATGCAGGATGTCGAAGAACGCCGGATCACCTGGGCGCAGGATCCGGTCGCTGTAGACGTGGGGGTGGGGGGAGCACCGTTCGCCGGAGATCGCGTTCACTCCCTCGACGTGCTCGCTGCCGAGCGAATAGAGGCTGTTGGCAACCAGTCCCACGCACTCGTTCTCACGCACCCCGGGCCGGAGGAAGGCGTAGAGCTCGTCGTAGGCCGCGTCGACCATGGAGGCCGCCGCGACGAGCAGGGAGATCTCGTCCTCGGTCTTCGTCCGCCTCGCCTCCAAGAACACCTGCTGGCCGTCGACGACGCTGATCCCCGCCGCGGCGAGGGCGGTCAGGACCGGCATCTCGACGACGTCGACGCCGACGGGCTCCCCCGCCAGGCCGTACTTCTCGAGCTCGCGCTTCACCGAGCTCGCCACCTCCTCGGACCTTCTCGCCGCGGGGTGGAACGCCCCTCGAAGGGTGGAGATCCCCGCCCGCGACCCGTGCTCTGCCGGAACTCCGGGCCGCGCGCCCGAGCCGTGGTCGAGCCACGGGTCGTAGAGCATATGGTGGCGAGCGGCCGAGCCGAAGTCCCACACGACAGGCTCGCCTCCGCGCGGGAGGAGGGCGAACCGGATCAGCTTGTCCATCGCCCAGGTGCCGATGTGGGTCGCGGTCATGTAGCGGATGTTGTGGAAGTCGAAGCTCAGGACGGCACCGAGCTCGCTGCGATCGAGTTGCGCCCGAAGGCGTGCCAGCCGTTCTGAGCGCAAGCGGTCGAAGC
>JBOGGB010000125.1:0-4847 GCA_050743605.1 Acidimicrobiales bacterium | reverse complement strand
GCACAGCACCACGAACTCGTCGCCGCCGAGTCGCGCGACCGTGTCGTTCGGCCGGATCACCGCCGCGAGCCGTTCGGCCACTTCTGCGAGGAGCCTGTCGCCGGCGGAATGACCGGACGCGTCGTTGACCGCCTTGAAGTAGTCCAGGTCCATGAACAGCACCGCGGGGCGCGTCGATCGCCGAGCCGAGGAGCTCACCGCGTGCTCCAGGCGATCAAGGAGGAGCACGCGATTGGCAAGTCCGGTGAGGGGGTCGTGGAGGCTCTGGTGCTCCAGGCGGGCCTGATTCTCCGCCAGCGCGTCCTCGAGCTGCCGGCGAACCCTCTCGAAATGAGTGGCCATGCGGACGATCGCCATCTCGAACACCACGTGGGCGATGCTTAGGCACTCCACACGGGTCCCGGCTGGGGTGCCCAGGCGCCCCATCTCCTCGTTCATGACGTCGACCATCGCCCGGAGGGTGTTCACGTAGATCGTGACCACCTCGGACAGCGGCACCCAGCCGCCCGACAGCGGTGAGTCGGCGCTCCAGCCGAAGCCTGCGACCTGCCTGCTTGTCTGGGGCTCGCCGTCCACCAGGGAGCTCCCCACGGCCAGGGCTCCACGTCGCGCGGCGCGGCGGATGTCCTCCTCCACCTCTGCGGCCCGCTCGGTCGTGGCGCTCCGCGAGCCGCGCCATTCGGCGACGACCCGTTCGGTGACGTCGTCCGCGCGGGCACCCAGGGAGAGCCCGATCTCGGCCATCGGGTTGACGCCCGGCGACGAACCGCTGCCCTTCTTCGCGATCACGGCGGCACCCCTCCTGCCCGGAACGCGTGATGCCGATTTCCAGTGGCGGACCGGTGGTCGCTTACCTCGATCGGCCCGATAACGATAGCGCGCCGCGGCCTCGACGCGGTTGATGGTGCACGGAACCGCTCAGCGCGCGGGTCGCGGCGGGTGCCCGTCCGTGCTCAGGCGGCGGGGGACCCCGCGCGTGCGTTGAAGTCGACGATCAGCTCGTCCCAGCGGTCGAGCAGGGAGCGGATCCCGTGCCAGAACGACGGTGCTCGGCGCCTTGTGAACTCCTCGACCGTCACGCCCTGCTGCTCGACCCAGGTGAAGTAGCCCAGGTTGAAGATGCGCTCACGCTCGAGCTGGTCGAGCTCACGGAAGTGATCGTCCTCCACACCATGCAGGTGCTCTCCGACGAGAAGACCCGCTTCGTGCTCGTCGAGGCCGCCGTGGTAGTGACGGGCGAGATAGGCATCGCGCTCGCTGGCGTACATCGCGGCCCCGTCAGTCGCGACGGTGAGCACGACGTCGTCCGGACCGAGCCGGGCGTGCCTGGCCAGCTTGATGGACGCCAGGACGTTGCAGATGCTCGAGAGCCCGAAGGACCCGAGCATCCGGAGCGTCCCCTCGGGAACGCCCTGGCGCGTCGCCAGGTAGGTACGACCTGCCTCGCTGTTGAAGACGGCATTCAGCGCGTCAGTGGCATGGTCCGACACCGCAGTGACGTAGTCGGTGTTCATCACGTTGTGGATCAGGGGGATGTGCTTGTCGCCGATGCCTTGGATGTTGTGCTCTCCGAAGCCGTTGTAGAGCATGGTGGGGCATTCGAGAGCCTCGACCGCGACGATGCTGGCTCCGAAGCGCTCCTTCAGGTAGTCCCCGGCCCCGATCGTGCCGGCGGAGCCGGTCGCGGAGACGAAGGCGCGAAGGGAGAGCTTCCCGCCGGAGCTCTCGAGGAGCGCGGCGAAGATCGCCTCGAGGGCGCGCCCGGTGACCAAGTAGTGCACGAGGTGGTTGCCGAACTCGGAGAATTGGTTGAAGACCACGTTGGCCGGGTCCGCGGCGAGCCGGTTGCACTCGTCGTAGATCTCCTTCACATTGGACTCGGAGCCCGGAGTCCTCACGACGTCGCCTGGGTCCTGCACCCAGGAGTCGAGCCAGGCGAAGCGCTCGCGGCTCATCCCTGCGGGCAGGACGGCGACTCCACGGCAGCCCATGAGGCGTGAGATCGCTACGCCCCCCCGGCAGTAATTGCCGGTCGACGGCCAGATCGCCCGGTGGTGCGTCGGATCGAACTGCCCGGTGATGACGCGCGGGGCGAGGCACCCATAGCTGGCGAGGACCTTGTGCGCGGCGATCAGGGGGAACCGGTCGGCGAGCGCCACGACGATCTTGGCTTCGACGCCGGTCAGCTCGGGCCCGAGCACCACGTGCTCAGGGACGGCGATAGAGCCGACGCGCGAGCTGGAGTTGTGCCAGTGCACGCGGAAGAGGTTGGAGGGATGCGGTTCGTCGGGGTCCACGCGGGCGAGGGCGCTGCGTAGGGGTGAGGGGATCGTCTCGGGATTTGCGAGCTGCTGGAAGGTCGGTAGGACGATCCCGCGCTCGCGGAACCGGGCGATCGTCTGCGCGAGAACGGAGGGGTCGACGACATCGTCTTCGAGTCCAAGCTGCTTCACAGAAATTGCTCCAGTCGCCTGTGCCGGGTCGCCGTGGGTATAGGCGGTCCTGCGCGTGGTCGGAGCGCAGATGTTACCCACGCGGCAGCGCGTGCCGTGTCCGATCGCTCAGGGTCCGTGCGTCGCGAGGGCCAGTGCGTCGTCATCAGGGCCCTTCGAGGGAGGGTCTCCGCAGAGCGTGAGTGCCCGCTGTAGCTCGGCCGCGGTTCGGGGACGACCGGTCGCGGTACGCGTCGGCGTACCCATGAAGCAGCCCACGGTGAAGGGGTATGTCAGGGTGACGTCGTAGTGGAACATGCGGGTCGGCGAGCCGTTCCATGTGACCGTCGACACCAGCCCGTGGCAAGCGTCGAGGTCGGAGTCGGTCGGCAGGTGATCGTGAGCGTCTCGCTGCAGATAGATGCCGAATCCGTCGAGCGCGTAGCCCACGAGCACGGACTCCCCCGGCTTGATCGTTGTCGACTTCGTCATGCATGGAGTGAATGCGTGGTAGTGGTAGACGCCTTGACCCTGGGGGTGCCCGTGGCAGGCGTCGAGGACCTCGTGCGCGTCGGCGTCGCGCCCCTTGGCGTCGAGGGCATCGAAGATGGCGACGCCGTCCATCGCGACGCCGATCGGTCCGAGCCCCGCGCACGCGGGGGACCTGGCGATCCCTGGATCGGCCGGCACCGACCAGTCGAAGTCCTGAGGCTCGATCGAGTTGGGATTGCGTGTATACCGGTACACCGGATCCGTCGACGAGATGGGGAAGGTGCCGGTCGGTTCACCCTCCGGCAGGTCGTCGGTCCGCAAGGTGCGCGTCCCGCCCGACACCGTGAAGCTGTGTGATGCGCGCTTCCAGATGACGTTTCCTTGGACATGGGGCTTGGTCAACGTGTCGAAGGTTCCGGTCGCCGAGTCGATCCACGGCCCTGTGATGTTGGGACCCGCCCCGCCGGCGAATGTGGTGACGCAGGAGTCGACGTACCCCACCGTGGGAGAGGTGGACACGCGGTGGTCGTCCAGGGGCAGGGCGGCCGAGCTGGCGCTCGCTCCGTGCCAGGACGCCACTCCCGAGCCCACCGGTTCCCGTGAGCCCCCCGGCCGGGAGGTCGATCCGGCAGGGGAGAGCGACGCGACCAGGACGCACAGGGAGCCGAGCGTCGCGAGCCCGAGACGGCCGAGGACCCACCCGGCGCGCCGGCGCGGACGGCGGTTCTCGGCGCGGCCTCGAGATCCCTCGCGCCCGACGGAGATCATCGCCGCCCTTGGTCGAGCATCGACTCGATCTTCGCCGCCTCGACGGGTTCGGCGAAGAGGAAGCCCTGGCCGACCTCGACCTTCTCGCGCCGGCACCAGGCGAGCTGGTCGGCCTGCTCGATCCCCTCGACGACCGTCTGCAGCCCGAGCGCCTGGCCGAGCTCCACGAGGGCGTGGACCACGGCAGCCGACGCGGTCGATTCGGCGACGTCCGACACGAACGAGCGGTCGATCTTCAAGATGTCGATGGGAACCCTGCGCAGGTAGGCGAATGCCGAATAGCCCGTCCCGAAGTCGTCGACGGCGATCCTGACGCCGAGGGCTCGCAAGCGGGCGAGGCTCGCCATCGTCTCACTGCGGTCGCGAACGAGCACCGATTCGGTGAGCTCCAGGACGAGGAGCTGCGGGTCGTAGCCACTGTCTCGAAGCGCGCTGTGCACGTGCTGCTCCATCTCGCCGTCAGCGAGCTGCTCTGCGGACACGTTCACCGCCATCGTGCAGCGATGGCCGGACTTCAGCCACTCCGCCCCCTGCGAGCACGCGGTCCGGAGCACCCAGGCGCCGACCTCCCGGATCATGCCGGTCCGCTCGAGCTCCCCCACGAACTCGAGCGGGCCGACGACGCCCCGGCGGGGGTGCTGCCAACGCAAGAGCGCCTCGACGCCGATGAGCCGGCCCGTGTCGAGCTCGACCACCGGCTGGTAGAGCAGGAAGAACTGCTCGAGCTCCACGGCCGCCTCCAAGTCGAGGACGAGCTCTCGGTGGCGTTGCGCGGCGCTCTGCATGGTGGGAGCGAACACCACCGCACGGCGCTTGCCCCCGGACTTGGCCCGGTACAGGGCGATGTCTGCATCCCGCAGAAGCTGGTCCGCGTCCCGCGCGGAAGGTGCGTCCCCGTCCGCTCCCTCCCCGTCCGCCTCGAACCGTTCGGTCTCGACGATGCCCACGCTCGCCGACACACTGATCGGCACGTCGCAGGCATCGACCTCGATGGGCGGCCTGAGCACCTCCACGAGGCGCTCCGCGACGTGGGCGGCGCCGGGCCACGGTTCCTCGCCGACGACGAGCACGATGAACTCGTCGCCGCTGATGCGCCCCACGGTGTCGCAGGGCCGGACCGCGTCGGCGAGCCGCTCGCCGACGGCGACGAGCACC
>JBOGGB010000124.1:0-1684 GCA_050743605.1 Acidimicrobiales bacterium | reverse complement strand
CACCGGTCTCTTGGAGGTCGCCACCGAGATCTATGGCGCCGGGCGGGTCGTTGCCCGCGTCGTTCGCTCCTCGTTCTACGGGCTACGCGCGCTCGTGCTCACCGTCGTGTTCTCCTGTCTCACCGGCGAGGTGCGCGCCGAGGGGCTGACGCGCGTCGACCCGGTCGCGATCGGCCGCCTGCTCGGCCTCGACCGCGCCCCGGAGGTGAAGCGGCTGCGGTTCCGCATCGCCGAGCTCGCGTTTGAGCGGCGCGCCGACCAGCTGCAGATGGGCCTCGCCGCCCGCCACATCGCGGTCCACCCTGAGGCCTGCGGCCTCCTCTACGTCGACGGCCACGTCCGCGCCTACCACGGCAAAGCCGAGGTGCAAAAGGCCCACGTCGCCCGGATGCGAATCGCGATGCCGGGTGAGATCGACACCTTCGTCACCGACCGCCTCGGCCAGGCGCTCCTGTTCTGGCAGGCCGAACCCGGCCAGAGCCTCGCCGGCGAGCTCCGCCTTGTGACCGAGAAGGTGCGCGGCCTCCTCGGCCCGGGCGCCCGCCCGACGATCTGCTTCGACCGGGGCGGGTGGTCGCCGAAGCTCTTCGCTGAGCTCCACCTCGCTGGCTTTGACATCCTCACCTACAAGAAAGGGCCATCTGGGCCTGAGCCCCGCGAGGCTTTCGCCGAGCGCCACTTTGTCGACGACATCGGCCACGACCATGCCTACCTGCTCAGTGACCACCAGGTCTCCCTCCCCTACGACAGTGGGCGGCACACCTTCTCCTGCCGCCAGATCACCCGCCTTGACGAGCAAAGCGGCCACCAGACCCAGGTCATCACGACGCGGACCGAGCCCGATGCGGCACTCCTCGCCTATGCGATGTTCTCGCGCTGGCGGGAGGAGAACTTCTTCCGCTACACCCGCGCCCACTACGGCCTCGACGCGCTCGACGCGTACGGGACGCTCCCCGACGACCCGGCCCGTCTTGTCGCCAACCCCGCTCGGCGCGACGCCGCTCGATCCGTCGCCGAGGCGCGCCGGGAGATCGCTGTCGCACAGGCGCGCGAGGGACAAGGAGCGCTCGCCGGGCTTGGCGTCGATCCCGAGGTCGCGGCGGCCTTCTCCGAGGCCGAGGCCGAGCTCGCCCGACGCGAGGAAGAGAAGCGGTCACTGCCCGCGAAGGTCCCGCTCGGCGAGGCCCGACCCGACGCGGTGCGCCTCGACGTCGAGCGCAAACGGATCATGGACGCGATCCGGATGGCGACCTACAACGCGGAGTCCGGCCTCGCCCGTCTCCTCGCTCCGCACTACGCGCGCGCCGAAGATGAGGCACGCAGCCTGCTGCGGGAGATCTTCTCCTCGCCCGGAGACCTCGAGGTCGAGGGCCAGACCTTGCACGTGCGGATCGAGCCGCTCTCGGCTCCTCGCCGGACAAGAGCACTCATCGCGCTCTGCAAGGAGCTCACCGTGACCAAGACGCTCTACCCGGGGACCGATCTCACGCTCGTCTACTCGGTGAAGGAGCGCTGAGGCTGCAAGGACTCTGGCCCGATGTCAGGAGGTCTGGATTCGCGACGGCTTCTTTTCCTGGGATTACGACCAGTCCGCCTACACCTATGACACCGAGCTCTTAGCCTGGATCCACCGCGCGAATAGGCCGCTGATCCGCTTACCATCCGCGAAAAAGGTGCCTTGATC
>JBOGGB010000123.1:0-2109 GCA_050743605.1 Acidimicrobiales bacterium | reverse complement strand
GTCCTGGACCACCCGGCCCCGCCGCCCGGGCGAGCGGGAGGATGCCTACGTCTGGGTAGACCGGGCCGCCTTCGAGGCCCACCGGGACCGGGACGGCTTCCTCGAGACCAACGAGTTCCTCGGCCGCGACCTCTACGGCACCCCCCGACCCGATCCGCCCCCGGGGCGGGACCTGGTGCTCGAGATCGACGTGAACGGCGCCGAGCAGGTCCGGGCCGCCCACCCCGACGCGGTGGTGGTGCTGGTCGTGCCCCCCTCCGAGGAGGTCCAGGCCGGCCGGCTGCGGGGCCGGGGGGACCGCCCCGGGCAGGTGGAGGCCCGCCTGGCCCTCGGGCGGGAGGAGATCCCCCGGGGCCGGGCCCTGGCCGACCACCTCGTCGTGAACGACGACCTGGATAGGGCCGTGGAGGAGGTGGCCGGTATAATCGCCGGTCACCGCGCCAGCGCCCAAGGAGCCTGATGGCCGAACGCCCCACCATGATGGACCCCCCCGTGGAGAGCCTGCTCGACAAGGTCGACTCCAAGTTCACCCTCGTCACGCTGTCGTCGATGCGGGCTCGGGAGATCAACGACTATTACAACCAGCTTGGTGAGGGCCTCGGCCGGATCGTCCCGCCGCAGGTCACCTCCGTGTCGGGCAAGCCGCTCTCGATCGCCTTCGAAGAGATCGCCGCGGACAAGGTCAAGTACGAGCGTGCTCCCTCGGAGGAGGAAGAGGCGGAGGGGCGGGCGCTCGCAGAGGCGGCAGAGGCCGCGGCGGCGGAGGCAGAGGCCGCGGCGGCGGCGGAGGCCCCGGCGGCGGGTGGTGCCGTGGGGGAGGACGCTGCGGTGGTCGACGAGGGACCGTCGGCGGGTTAGCGCTCCGGGCGGCTCCCCGTAGGCATCCGTCGTTCCGTCAGCAGTCCTCGTGCGCATCGTCCTGGGCGTGTCCGGCGGCATCGCCGCCTACAAGGCGGTGGAGGTGTGCCGGCGCCTCGTTGACCTCGGGCACCATGTGACTCCGGTGATGACCGAAGCGGCGCGCCAGTTCGTCGGTGCCGCCACGTTCTCCGCGCTGGCGTCCGACGCTGTCCCCGGCGGGCTGTGGGAGCCCGTCGAAGGCGGGATCGCGCACACGAGGCTCGGTCAGGCGGCTGACCTCGTCGTAGTGGCGCCCGCCACGGCCGACCTCCTCGCACGCTACGCCGCCGGGATGGCCGACGACCTGCTCGGTGCCGTCCTCCTCGCGACGAAGGCCCCGGTCGTGGTCTGTCCCGCGATGCACACCGAGATGTGGGAGCACCCTGCCGTGGCGGACAACATGGCGACGCTCCGGCGTCGCGGCGTGCACGTCGTCCCTCCCGAGCCGGGCAGGCTCGCAGGCGGCGACGAGGGCATCGGCCGCATGGCCGAGCCCGCGACGATCGTGGCCTCGGCGCTCGAGGTGCTGGGCACGCCGCCGCATGACATGCCCCGCGGCAAGGCACGCGGCCGGGACCTCGCAGGGCGGCATGTCGTCGTGAGCGCGGGGGGGACGCGCGAGGCGATCGATCCCGTCCGGGTGCTCACCAACCGATCGTCGGGGAGGCAGGGGCACGCGATCGCCGAGGCGGCGGCGGACCGCGGAGCGCGGGTGACCCTCGTGACCGCGTCCCCGCTGCCCGCGCCGGCTGGCACCGACATCGTGCGCGTCGAGTCGGCTGCGGACATGGAGGCGGCGATGGAGGCAGCGGCGCGTGACGCCGACGTCGTGGTGATGGCCGCCGCGGTCGCCGACTTCCGGCCGAAGGTCGCCTCGAACCAGAAGGTGCACGGGGTCCCCGATCTCGTCCTGGAGCCGACGCCGGACATCCTGGCGGGGCTCGCCTCGAGACGGCGGCCCGGGCAGGTGCTGGTGGGGTTCGCTGCCGAGACCGAAGACGTCGCGGCCGCGGCCCGGCGGAGGCTCGAGCGGAAGAAGGTGGACCTCCTCGTGGTGAACGACGTGACCGTGCCCGGAGCGGGGTTCGACCACGAGACGAACGAAGTTGCCATCCTCTCCTCCGACGGCTCCACGACCACGGTGCCGCTCGGGAGCAAGCGAGAGGTGGCCGACACGCTCTTGGACGCGGTGGTCGCACGGCTCGGGAA
>JBOGGB010000122.1:0-2644 GCA_050743605.1 Acidimicrobiales bacterium | reverse complement strand
GTACGGCGTCGCGGTGGTAGCGCCAGCTTGAGGCCCCCTGGCCCACGGGCGATCCGGTGAAGTTTGTAGAAGCGACCTGGCGCTTGGGCGACCGGCCAGCGTCGTTGCGCGCGTTGCTCGACACCTGCGAGCTCACGTTGCGCCCGGAGGGCAACGAAGGATGCGAGCACGTCTTCGACTGGTTCGCCCGCCGCCGGGACCTGATCGCGCGTCGGCCGCTGCTCCCCCCGGGTGCGATCATCATGGAAGGCAGCCCGGTAGGCGGCCGCTCTCGCCAACCTGGCCTGCCGCACGGTTGCGAAGAGTGGAACCGCGCCCGAACCTCTACGGGGCGATCAAGTCCACCGAGGGGAAGTAAGTTCGATAGCGGGCGGCGTCTCGGGTCAGCAGTCGATACCCGCGGACGGCAGCGTGGGCGCCGACGTAGAAGTCGGGGAGAGGCGATCGCCGTACACCCCCGCGCCGCCGATAGGCGACGAAGGCTCGACCTGCCAGGTACCCCGCTTCGTAGGGGAGATGCTCGCGCTCGAAGTCGCCCGTGGGCACTGCTGCGTCGAGGTCTTCGATCCGGTCGAAGCCGATCGATACTTCGGCATAAATGATCGGGTTGATCACGAGCCGACCCTCGTCGCGCGCCCGTTGCAAGGCATCTTCTGACCACGCCGCCCATGCGGGGTCCTCGGTCACGATGTCGAGGACTACGCTCGAGTCCACGAGCGTCACTTGCGACGTAGGCGCGATCACTGGTCGAGTGGTCGGCTCAGTCGCCTCGTAGCAACTCGAGGAGCTCGTCCGTGGTCATCGTGGTCGTCGCCCGCCCACGCATCCTTTGCACCAACCGCTGCCCGCGAGTCTGGCTGACCGCGCTCCGCACGATGCGCAGGTCACCGTTCTCATCGACCACATCCACCTCGTCCCCCTCGTGAAGGTTGTGTCGAGCTCGAAGGGGCGCGGGGATGGTCACCTGGCCCTTGCTGTTGAGGCGCATCCTTCTCCTCCCACGTAATACCCGTACCACAAGACACTACCGCACAGAGCCGGCAAGATCGCCAAGTCGACCTTGATTGGCAGGCAGTTACCGGGTGCTGTACACCATCGACGAGCAGGCCGGGGTCGTCACCGTCCTCGCCGTGGAGCACCGCCGAGACGTGTACCATCGCCGCTGATATGAGTGGACGCCGCCCCCTCCGACCCCAGCTCGGCGCGGCGGCCTGCGTCGGCGCACCCGCGACTGATCCGGGGGCCGGTCCCGGTGTACTCCCCTCGTTTCCAGGGCTACACTTTCCCTAGGAGGGAAACGTTGGGGGATGAGGCGGAGGAGGGCAGGGTGGAGGTGTCGGGACACCACCGCAGCGGGGACACAGGATTGGCCCCGTACCGCGGTCCTGACCGTCGCGGCCGTACGCCGGTGCTCACCTCGGAGCTGAAGCCGTCTCGCGTCCTGCCGCTGACCCTCCTGATCTTCGCCGCGAGCGCGGCGCCGGCGCTGTTCCTCTTGATCCGCGATCCGAGCCTGGCCTCGGTGGTCTCCTACGTCCGGATGGCAGCCGGTCTCCTGGCCGTGGTCGCCGGCGCCGCCGCGCTCGTCTCGTGGCGGATCGCCGGACGGTCGCTCCACGGCTGGTTGGGTACGGCCTTCGTCGCTTTCGGCGCGCTCACCGCCATCGACAGCGGGCTCCTGAGCCCAGGCGGGGTGCGGCCGACAGCCCACCCCACCGACGTCTTGGTGCAGGCGGTGATCACCGGAGCCCTCCTGTGGAAGGCGGTCAGCGACCACGAGGTCAACTCCTCGTTCGCTCCGCTCGTCGCCCTGGTCACCTCGATCGGGGGCGGGATGGTGGCCATGGGCGCGCTCGACCTGCTCCAGGTCAACCACCTGCTGCCGGAGTGGGCGACCAGCCGCGGCGGGTACGTCTCGATCTACGCGTTGTCTGCGGCGATGTGGCTGTTCGTCACCTTCGTCGCGTGGCGGATCGCCTGGCGGGGTCGCCGCGGCGTACCGTGGTGGATCGCGGCAGCCTCCGGGCTTCTCGGGCTCGCCGTAGTCCTTCGAGTGGGCAGCCCCTACGGGTGGGGGACGAGGCTGGCGTCCTCCTGGCGCGTCCTCCTGGCTGTGTCGCTCGCCGTCGGTACCGCGACGTCCCGCTTGCGCGAGGCGCTGCGCCATGAGGACGGCCGCCAGCTCGGCCTCCACCGCACGGTCGACGCGCTCCGCAGCCAGGCCGCCGCGGAGCAGGACCAGTTGGCGGAGTGGCTCCACGACCTGCGCAACGCGGTCGCCGGCGTCCGCGCCGCCGACCAGTACCTGCGCTCGGGCACCGAGAGCGACCTCGTCACCCGCCAGATCCTGTCGGACGCGGTCACGGCAGAGCTGGGACGCCTCCAGGAGCTGGTCGAGCCGGCCCGGCCCCTCGAGGTCGCCGAGGTACGCCTGGACGAGGTGATCGCGCCGGTGGTCGCCGCCGAGCGCGCCCTCGGGCTCCAGGTCGTCTCGGGTGTGGGTTCCGTGGCGGTCACGGCGAGCTCCGCTGGCCTCCGCCAGGCTGTGCAGAACCTCCTCGGCAACGCGCGCCGGTACGCCCCCGGCTGCACGGTCACCCTCGGCGTCCATCGGACGGGGGAGAGGGTGGACCTCACGATCCGC
>JBOGGB010000121.1:0-1537 GCA_050743605.1 Acidimicrobiales bacterium | reverse complement strand
CACCTCCAAAGGGGCTCACACCTCCAAAGGGGCTCACACCGCCGACGGGGCTCACACCGCCGACGGGGCTCACACCTCCCAAGGGGCTCACACCGCCGACGGGGTTGACACCTCCCAAGGGGTTGACACCGCCCAAGGGGCTCACACCTCCGACGGGGTTGACACCGCCCAAGGGGCTGACACCTCCGTCGAGCACGTGCGTCTCGACGCCAGCGGTGCCGCACGCCTCCACAGCGCCGGCCTCTGGGTCGAGCTCGTTCCAGGCATCGTCCCCCTCGGGCAGCGCGCAGGTGACCGCCAGCGGGACAGGCCTCGAGATCTGCGGCGGCTGACCACTCGGCACTCCCATCGACAGGGAACCGCGCACTCCGCGGCCGGCGGCCACCGATGTTGCGTCACCGACGCGGCTCGGTGCCCCGGCCCGCGGAGCCCGCGCACTGGCCGCGCTGGGGACGAGGAAAGGACCGACCTGGGCCGCCGCGCCGACCCGAGGACCTCGGTCCCGGGTCCCGAAGCCGACGGTGCGGCCGGTAACCTGGCCCGGTGCCCGTCGAGCGCGTGATCCTGGCCGAGCCGCGGGGGTTCTGCGCAGGGGTCGAGAAGGCGATCAAGGCCCTGGCCTGGATGGTTCGGGTCTTCGAGCCGCCCGTCTACTGCTACCACGAGATCGTCCACAACCAGCTCGTGGTCGACCGCTTCCGCGCCCAGGGCGTCGTGTTCGTCGACGACGTGCACGAGGTGCCGCCCGGCTCGCCGCTCATGCTGAGCGCCCACGGGACGGCCCCCGAGGTGGTGGCCGAGGCACGTCGGCGCGGCGGGGTGGTCGTCGACGCCGTGTGCCCGCTCGTGACCAAGGTCCACCACGAGGTCGAGGTCCGCACGCGCAAGGGTTTCACCGTCCTCTACGTCGGCCATTCCGGCCACGAGGAGGCGATCGGCACCATGGCGGTGGCGCCGGACGCGGTACGCCTCATCGAGACCGAAGCCGACCTGGACCGGCTCGGCGACCTCGACGACGCGCCGGTCGCGCTGCTCGCGCAGACCACGCTCAGCCACGACGAGTGGCGCGGGCTCATGGAGGAGGCCAAGCGCCGCTTCCCCGACCTGTGGCTACCGAGCCGCAGCGACCTGTGCTTCGCCACGACGAACCGCCAGGCCGCGTTGAAGGCGATCGCAGGAGAGTCCGACGCGGTGGTCGTGATCGGCTCGGCCAACTCCTCCAACACCATCGCGCTCGAGAAGGTCGCCAGGGCCTCGGGTTGCGAGCGCGTCGTGCGGGTGAACCGCCCGACAGAGCTGCCCGACGACCTCAGCGGCACCATCGGGGTGACTGCCGGCGCGTCCGCTCCCGAGGCGATCGTCGATGCCGTCGTGGCGCGCCTGGCGCCGGTCGGCGGGACGGCCGCCGTCTCGGTCACCACCGAAGACGAGTACTTCCCCCCGCCCCCCGAGCTGCGCGGGCTCCTGCGCGGGCTCGCCACCGCGCTCGCGGTCACGACCGCGGCGCCACCGGGCTGCCTGCTCGACCCGGTGGGCG
>JBOGGB010000120.1:0-3469 GCA_050743605.1 Acidimicrobiales bacterium | reverse complement strand
ACCGAGCTCTCGAGATCGTGCCCTTGGTATACGTGCTTACGGGGTATTTCGAAGTGCTTCGTCAAAGCTTTCGGAGTCTTGGACCGGGAATCCACGCCATGAGCGAGAGTCAGGTGGTTCGACCGATCAGGTTCGGTGAAACCGTGAGTATCCGATGTCGGGTGGACCGACTGTACAGGAGGGCAGGACAGAACTACTGGGCGACGGAGTTGGGTCACTTCGACGACAACGGGGAGTCGACGTTATGGAGCGTCCAGCACGGCGTCTACCGGCCTCGTACCCACGTGGGAGCAGATGCTCGTGGGCGGTGATGGCGGGAAGCACCCCGAGCCTCTGGGGCGTCTCAGGGTCCTCGATCTGTCTCAGTCGGTCGCGGGCCAGTTCTGTGCCCGACTGTTCGCGGACCATGGTGCTCAGGTGACCCTGGTGGAACCGCCGGCTGGCAGCGCGACAAGGATCAAGCCCCCACGCGTGCGCGGCGAGGATGGCGAGGTCTGGTCGGCCCTGTTCTGGCATGTCAATCTCGGCAAGCGCTCCGAGCCGGTCGACACGACGAACGAGCGTGGCCTTCGTTTTGTCGGAAGACTGGCGGCGGGAGCGGACGTTGTCGTGGCAGACAATGACCTCCTCGGCGACGCCGCCCGCTCGGGTCTTTGGGGACGGGCGCTGTGCTGGTTCAGTACCTTTGGCAAAGAGGGGCCGTGGGCTGATTGGCGAGGTGACGAGATGATCGTCCAAGCGATGGCCGGCACCATGAACGAGAACCGATGCGCAAACAGGGAACCGCTGTACGGGTGTGGCGACCGGGCCTCCTATGCGTCTGGGGTCATCGGTTACATGGAGTCCCTGGCCGTTTTGCTCCGAGGCGAACGGGCGCATACGGTCATCGACGTCAGCGTCGCCGAGACGGCAGCGAGCATGTCCTACAACCGTGTTACCCAATACAGCTACAGTCGTTGTACTGGGGAAGGGGAGCAACGCACCTCACCAACGGCGATCATCCGGTGCGCAGACAGTTGGGTGCACATATTTGCGGCAGCGGACCGGTGGGCTGGTCTGTGCCGGGCGTTGGGGCTGCCGGAGTTGGCAGACGACCCTCGATTCTGCACCAGTCGAGAGCGCCTTCGAAACTGGCCCGAGTTCGAGGTCCTGGCTGGGCAGCGGCTTCAAATCCGACGTGGACGAGACATAGTCGAGGCAGCACAACGCGAGAAGGCGATCGTGGCCGAGTGCCGCTCCCCTAAGGCGCTGTTTACCGACCCTCAACTCCAAGCACGACGGTTTTGGGACCGCTCGGATGATCACGGGTGGCCTGTGTTGCCTCGCTTGGGCCCGATGTTTCGGCTGAGAGGCACGCCCTCGCCTAGCGGTGGATCGGCCCCAAGCCTGGGAGCCGACCGGGCTGACCTCGTCGACGACGGTATGATCTGGACCGAGAACGCCGCACTGAAACATCGTGGGGATGCTCCCTCGAGCAGTGGAGAAGTCCCTCTGCCGTTGGCCGGTATTCGGGTGCTCGACCTGACGTGGGCCTGGGCTGGTCCGATGGCAGGCAGATTGGTGGCAGCGCTCGGTGCCGAGGTGATAAAGCTCGAAGGTCCGGGGCGGCTGGACGGCTGGCGCGGCGCGGTCAACGGATCGTATCCGTCGTGGTATCCCGATGAGGCCTTTGGGCCAGACCCGTGGAACCGGTGTTGCCTGTTCAACACCCAGAACCAGAACAAGGTCAGCGCTGGCATCGACCTGAAGACCGCTAAGGGAGTGGAAATCGCGCGGACCATAGCGTCAAACTGTGATGCGGTCATCGCCAACTTCTCGGCTGGGACCCTGGAGCGCATAGGTCTCGGCTGGGAGACGCTCCACCGGGCGAACCCGCGGACGATCCTGCTCGAGATGCCCGGCTACGGAACTGGCGGCCCCTTTGGGCGCTACGTGGCCTTGGGCGCAAGCGTAGAGTTCATGTCAGGGATGTCCTTCCTGACGGGCTACGGTGACGGACAGCCGATGACAACGGGACCTGCGTACCCCGATCCGATGGGTGGCTTCAACGGCGCAGCTGCTCTTCTGACGGCTCTTCACGCCCGCGAGATCACCGGGGAAGGGCAACATGTCGAGCTCGCTCAACGTGAGGCGGCAATGCACTGGATCGGGGAAGAGATCATTGCCGCGATCGCGTCCGGCGAAGTCGTAACGCCTGACGGGAATCGCCGGCCGGATATGGTGCCACATGACGTGTTCCCAGCACGAGGGCGGGATCAGTGGATCGCTATCGCGGTGAGCAGTGACCTGCAATTCTTGGCCCTCTGCGACGTGATGGACGCGCCAAACTCCATCCGGCGCCTCGCCTCGGTCCAACAGCGGGCGGAACACCGAGTGGCGTTGTCGGCTTCTCTTGCCCGATGGACGGCAGGTCAGGATAAATGGGACCTTGCTCATCTCCTGCAGCGGGCGGGGGTTCCGGCAGCACCCGTTTGCGATGGGAAGGACGTGTACGAGAGCAGTTTTCTGCGGTCAAGGGGTCTCGTATACGAGCTTGAGCATCCGTCGGCGGGCCGGCACAGCTATCAGGGTGTCCCCCTCCATATAGAAGGTGTGGACCTGAAGGTGAGAAGGCCGGCGCCGACCTTCGGTGAGCACACCAAGGAGGTGCTCTACGAGTACGCAGGAATCGGCGAGCAGGAATATCTAAGACTGGAGGCGGACGGAATAGTAGCCATGAAACCGAGAATGGATCGAGACCGGGTCGAGGCCAAGACAGCGGAAAGTTCGAACCGATGAGAAGACGGAGTGAGGGTAGCGCGGATGACAGGAACGTCATCTGATGAGAGTGACCGACGAGACGCTGGTGGAGTTGCATCGCCGGATGGTTCGTATTCGAGTGTTCGAGGAGGAGGCCGGGAAGCTGGCCGAGTCGGGGAGGCTACCCGGCGCGCTGCACTTGTATGTGGGGCAAGAAGCTGTCGCGGCAGGGGTCCTGGTGCATCTCCGCGATGACGATCAGGTCACTTCGACGCACCGGGGACACGGCCATCTGATCGCCAAGGGCGGCAGCTTCGATCTGATGCTGGCGGAACTGTTCGGCAAGGAGGCGGGGTATTGCCGAGGGCGGGGGGGAAGCATGCACATCAGCGACCTGACGTTGGGCATGCTCGGCGCCAACGGGATCGTGGCAGGAAGCGCCCCCATCGCTGTCGGCGCTGCGTTCTCGAACCGGTTCCGCGGCACAGACCAGATCACGGTCTGCTTCTTCGGTGACGGTGCGACCAACGAGGGTGCGTTCCACGAGGCCGCGAACATGGCGGCGGTGATGCGGCTTCCGATCGTGTTTGTTTGCGAGAACAACCTGTACGGGGAGTTCACCCCCCAGAGAGACCACCAAGCGGTGACCGACGTCGTGGATCGCGCTCCAGGGTACGGGATGCCGGGGGTAGTCGTGGACGGGATGAGCGCCCCGGCTGTGTACTCAGCG
>JBOGGB010000119.1:0-2733 GCA_050743605.1 Acidimicrobiales bacterium | reverse complement strand
GTCGGGGCCAGCGTGCGGCAACTGCCGACAGCGCCGCGCGTCGCAGGTCGGCTGGCTCGGCCATGGCCGCTGCCGTGGCCGCGACCGCGTCGGGGTCCCCCGGGGGAAGGACCGTCTCGGGCGCGCCCGAGGTCAAGGAGACAGGGTTCGGAGGGCTGCCTGCAGGTGGGGTGTCCGTCACGGCCACATCCTCTGCGCTCGGGCGCATGGCGCGCCAACGCGGGGCGGGGCGGGGCGGCGTCGCAGCCGACCCGTACACTGACCCGGTGACCGCGCGTACCGGACCTCTGGCTGGCCGCGCCCCGATCAGGCCGGCGGGGTCCGTGGGGGCGGACGGGGGCGTCCCCGAGGCCCGGGCCCGCCTGGCGCTCCTCGTGATCCTGCTCGGGGTCTTGATGGCGGCGGTCGACACCACGATCGTGGTCCTCGCGTTGCCCGAGATCCAGCGCTCGTTGCACGTGGGGCTTTCCGGCGTGATCTGGGTGATCATCGGCTACCTGCTCGTGATCACCGTCCTGGCGACGCAGTTCGGGCGCCTCGGCGACATGTTCGGGCGCGTCCGCATGTACGAGGCGGGCTTCTTGATCTTCATCGTCGGATCCGCGCTGTGCGCGCTGGCGAGCAACGAGGGCACCATCATCGTGTTCCGCCTGATCCAGGGCGTCGGCGGCGCCCTCATCACGGCGAACGCGGGTGCCGTCATCGCCGACACGTTCGCGCCGGAGAAGCGCGGACGTGCCTACGGGTTCGTCTCGGTGGGATGGGCCGTCGGCGCGATCCTCGGGATCCTCCTCGGCGGGGTCATCGTGACCTATGTCGACTGGCGCTGGATCTTCTGGATCAACGTCCCCACCGGGATCATGGCCATCGTGCTCGCGCTCCGGGTGCTGCAGGACGAGGGGAAGCGGGTGCGCGAGCGCGTCGACTTCCCGGGCATGCTGCTGTTCGGAGGAGGGATCTTCGGGATCCTGTGGGCGATGACGGAGCTCTCGACCGCGTCGTTCACGAGCGAGGTGGCCGCGTTCCTCATCGGGGGAGTCGTCCTCCTCGCGGTGTTCGTGGTCGTCGAGCGCGCGACGGAGACGCCGATGCTCGACCTGTCGCTCTTCAGGATCCCGACGGTGAGCCCGACGATGCTCGCTTCCCTGTTCCAGGGGATGGCGAACTTCGCCGTGCTGTTCCTCTGCATCATGTACCTCCAGGGCGTGCGCGATCTCAGCCCCCTGCACGCGTCGTTGCTGCTCGTCCCCGGCTACCTCGTGGTCGGCGTCTCGGGCCCTATCGCGGGGCGCCTCACGGACAAGCTCGGACCGGTCTGGCCCGCGACCGCCGGGCTCGCCATCGAGGTCGTCGCACTCCTGATGTTCGCGAGCCTGGACCTCCATACCTCGGTCTGGCTGGTCGTGTGGGCGTCGATCGTGAACGGCGTGGGAGGCGGCCTGTTCTTCCCCGCGAACACGACGGCGGTGATGCGGGCCGCGCCGCGCCAGCTGTTCGGCGTCGCGTCAGGGACGCTGCGGACCTCCAGCAACGTGGGGATGGTCTTCTCGTTCGCCGTGGCGATCCTCGTGGCGGGCCGCGCCATCCCGCACAAGGTCGCCTTCGAGATCTTCGTGGGCACCACCCACCTGACTCACGGCGTCGCCGCGTCGTTCACCAGCGGGCTGCACGCCGCCTTCTACGCGGCGATCGGCATCATGGCCGTCGCCGCGGTGCTGTCCGCGACCCGGGTGCTGCACGTCCGAAGGGATCGGGTGTCCCGCGTCGAGGTCCTCGCGGGCGAGTAGCAGCCGGGAGCAGCGAGCGAGCGATGGGCGGCGCCCAGCCGCAGGCCGAGCCGTCGCCGGGAGGGACGCTCCGGCGCATCGCCTACCTCCTCGAGGCTGAGCGCGCCGAGACCTTCAAGGTGCGTGCGTTCCGCCGGGCTGCGGCCAGCGTCGACGAGGCGGGCGACTCCCACGTGCGACGGCTGGCGTCCGCGGGCCGTCTCTCGGAGCTTCCGGGGATCGGCGCTACCACGGCGGCCATCGTCTCCTCGGTCGTCTCGGGCGAGGTCCCCGCGTACCTTCAGGAGCTGGAGGAGCGGCGCCAGGTCGTGTCCACACCGGACGTCGCAGCCCTGCTCTCGGCGCTCCAGGGCGATCTCCACAGCCACTCGGACTGGTCGGACGGAGGGAGTCCCATCGAGGATATGGCGCATGCCGCAGCGGCGCTCGGCCACCGCTACCTCGCGCTCACCGACCACAGCCCCCGGCTCACCGTCGCCCACGGCCTGGACGCGGATCGCCTGCGGCGCCAGCTGGATGTGGTCGCCGACCTGAACGAGCGGCTCGTGCCGTTGCGCCTCCTGACCGGGATCGAGGTGGACATCCTCGCCGATGGCGCGCTCGACCAGGAGGCCGAGCTGCTCTCCAGGCTCGACGTGGTGGTCGCCTCGGTCCACTCGAAGCTGCGCATGCCAGAAGCTGAGATGACCCCGAGGATGGTCGCCGCAGTGGAGAACCCACACACCGACGTCCTCGGACACTGCACCGGCCGGATCGTCGTGGGGAGGGGCCGCCCGCAGTCCACGTTCGACCCGGAGGCGGTCTTCGGCGCGTGCGCAAGTACGGGCACCGCCGTCGAGGTCAATTCACGCCCCGAGCGCCGCGATCCTCCTGTCGAGCTGCTGCGCCAGGCGGTCGAGGCCGGCTGCCTCGTCTCCGTCGACACCGACGCCCACGCCCCCGGGCA
>JBOGGB010000118.1:0-1732 GCA_050743605.1 Acidimicrobiales bacterium | reverse complement strand
ATGCCGATCTCCTCGATCTCTCCCCTGCCGTGCTCGGCGACCGGTGCCCCGTCGACGCCGTCCTCTCCACGGCGACCTTCCACTGGGTGACCGACCACGACCGGCTCTTCGCCAATCTCGCCTCCGTGCTGCACCCGGGTGGCCAGATCGCCGCTCAGTGCGGCGCAAAGGGCAACATCACCCACCTCCTCGAGGCGGTGCGTTCGCTCGGCGTCGAGCGCGCCGGCACGTGGCTGTACGCGTCGGCGGACGAGACGGCAGCGCGTCTCACCCGTGCGGGCTTCGTCGAGGTCGAGGTCTGGACGAACCCGGAGCCGACCCGATTCGACGATGCCCGCCGCTTGGTCGACTTCCTGTCCACGGTGATCTTGCGCGAGCACGTCGGGAAGCTTCGGCCCGAGGAGCAACGGCCGTTCGTGGAGCGGGTCGTTGCCGCGATGCCCGAACCGGTCGTCGACTACGTTCGCCTGAACATCCTGGCCAGGCTGCCGGCTTGAACGTCACCCCGGGCTCGCGACGGCGTTCGCCACCCAGCCTTCAGTGAGGAAGAGCCAGAAGGCGAGCCCCGCGTAGCGGCCGTAGCCTCTGAACCTCTTGGCGATCGCCTTGTCCGAAGCAGTGCGGCCCATCAGACGGGCGTAGGTCGGCCTGGTCCACGAGTCGAAGACGAGCCGCCCGTAGCGGCCGAGCGAGGTGAGCATCACGTGCGCCGCCGCGTACGGCCCGACCCCAGGCAGTGCGAGGAGGCGCTTCTCCACCTCTGCGTCGTCGAGGTCCGGGTCACGCAGCGTGTCGAGCTCGAGCGCGCCGTCCGCGAGGTCACGGGCGAGCCGCAACAGGTAGTCGCCCCTGTACCCCGCTCGCGCGACGTCTCGGTAGAACGCTGCACCCGCGTCTGCCATTGCCGCAGGCGACGGGAAGGCACGCCGCCCATCGGCCGCAGGAGCGCCCAGCTCGCGCACGAGCGCGTCGGTCATTCGAACGGTTGCCGACCACGTGCAATTCGTCGTGCACACGGTCTTCACCACGTCCTCGAAGACCGTGGGGCTCCGCAGCATGCGACCGGCGCCCGCCGCCACCCATGCGAGCTGCGGATCGCGCTCCGCGAGCTCGTAGAAGTCGCTCAGGTCCTCGTCCAGGGCGAGGATGTGGAGCACGTCGGCGAGCAAGGCGGCCCTCTCCCGTGCGAAGAGCTCGGGCCCGCCCGCACGGACTGCGAGCTCGCCGGGTCGTCCCGACCCGACCGCGATCGTCCGGACCGTGCCGGCAACGTCGAGCGTCGTCTCGAGCACCCACCGCTCCATGTCCACGCGCTGCGGAGCCAGGGTTGCGACGCCGTGGGACGCGAACGTCCGGCGGAGATCCACCGGCTCGCCCGCCGGCCCGACGAGCCGCAGCGTCCCGGCCGCCCTCACCGCGCCCTCCTCACTACTGACGACGGACCCACGCGCGCCAGTGTCGCACGACCCGCGTTCGGGAGCGGTCGCTCCTGTCAGCGCGAGCGCGCTCGGCGGACGAGGCGGCCCGCCAGACCGGCGGCCGCCTGGGTCCAGGTCCGCTACCCGAGCATCCAGAGCCACAGCTCCCGGCGGTAGTCGCGGACTACGGCCGCGAACTGCGGCCGGCTCGTCCCCACGGCGGTCAGCGTCGTACCCCACGCTGACCACAGGACCTCTCCGACGCCGAGCTCGGGGCCGAACCGCGCCTCCCAGTCAGCGCCGCAGAGCAGGGC
>JBOGGB010000117.1:0-2832 GCA_050743605.1 Acidimicrobiales bacterium | reverse complement strand
GCCGTCGCCCGGCGCGTGTACGCCGCGCCGACGCCGTACACGGTCGGGATCACGGGAGCACCGGGGTCGGGGAAATCCACGCTCACGAACGAGCTGGTCCGTGCGGCGCGTCGCGGCTGGGCCGCGGGTGATGGATCGGCGTGTGAGAGGCCAGACGCAGAGAACGCGATCGCCCAGGTGGGCGTCCTCGCGGTCGACCCCTCGTCCCCCTTCTCGGGAGGGGCGATCCTGGCGGATCGGGTGCGGATGCAGGAGCACGCGACCGACCCCTCGGTCTTCATCCGCTCGATGGCGACGCGGGGTCACCTCGGAGGTCTGGCGCTGGCCGTCCCCGATGCGGTGCGAGTGCTCGGCGCGGCGGGGTTCCCGCTCGTGATCATCGAGACGGTCGGAGTGGGGCAGATGGAGGTCGAGGTCGCGTCGGCGGCGGACACGACCGTGGTCGTCGTGACGCCCGGGTGGGGTGACGCGATGCAGGCCAGCAAGGCCGGCCTGCTCGAGATCGCCGACATGTTCGTTGTGAACAAGGCCGATCGGCCAGGCGTCGAGGAGGCCCGCCGCGACCTCCAGCAGATGCTCGACCTCTCGTCGGCGTCGGACTGGCGGCCGCCGGTGCTCACGACCGTCGCGGTCGGTGGCGACGGCATCGAAGAGCTGTGGACGGCCGTCGCCTCCCACCGGGAGCACTTGGAGGCCTCCGGGGAGCTCGAACGCCGCCGGGCGGCACGCCTCGGCCAGGAGCTTCTCCGCGTCCTCGCCGCCCGGGTGCTCGAAGACGTGCGGGCTCTCAGCGCGGGCAGCAGCTTCGAGAGTGCCGTCAGCGCGATCGCCGGCGGGACGCTCGATCCCTATCGGGCGGCCGAGGACCTCCTCGGCGCGCGTGCCGACGAGCGGGCCAAGGCGAACGAGGCGCCCAAGTGAGCGGGATCCCGCTGCCCGACAGCTCCTACGACCCGACGGAGCGGTGGTTCCAGCACGCAGTCTTCTACGAAGTCCTCGTCCGGGGGTTCTTCGACGCCAACGGCGACGGCACCGGGGATCTCGCGGGCCTTCACGCGAAGCTCGACTACCTGCAGTGGCTGGGGATCGACTGCCTGTGGCTACTGCCCTTTTACCCCTCGCCGTTGCGCGACGGCGGTTACGACGTGAGCGACCTGTTCAACGTGCATCCCGACTACGGCACCCTCGGCGATCTCGTGGCGTTCCTGGAGGACGCGCACCGCAGGGGGATCCGCGTCATCGCCGACCTCGTCATCAACCACACGAGCGATCAGCATCCATGGTTCGTCGAGTCGCGCTCCAGCAGGACGAACCCGAAGGCGGATTGGTACGTCTGGAACGACGACGACCAGCGCTGGCCCGAGGCGAGAGTCGTCTTCGCAGACGTCGAGCGCTCGAACTGGACGTGGGACGATGTTCGCAAGCAGTACTACTGGCATCGCTTCTATTCCCACCAGCCGGACTTGAATTTCGACAATCCCGAGGTTGCCGATGCCATGCTCGAGGTGGTCCGGTTCTGGCTCGACCTTGGGCTCGACGGCTTCCGGCTCGACGCGGTGCCGTACCTCTTCCAGCGTGACGGGACGTCAGGGGAGCACCTTCCCGAGACGCACCGGTACATCCGACGGATCCGCAAGCAGCTGGACGCCGAGTACCCCGGCCGGATCCTGCTCGCCGAGGCCAACGGGTGGCCGGCCGACGTCGCCGACTACTTCGGGACCGGAGACGAGTGCCATCTGTGCTTCCACTTCCCGCTCATGCCGCGGTTGTTCATGGCGGTGCGGCGTGAGCACCGCTACCCGGTCACCGAGATCCTGTCTCAGACGCCGGAGCTGTCCGACGGCTGCCAGTGGGCGATATTCCTGCGAAACCACGACGAGCTGACGCTCGAGCAGGTGTCCGACGAAGAGCGCGACTCCCTCTTCGCCGAGTACGCCAAGGATCCTCGTATGAAGCGCCACCTCGGGATCGGGCGACGGCTGGCGCCGCTCCTCGACGGAGACCGCAAGCTCGCGGAGCTCCTCCATTCTCTCCTGTTGTCCCTGCCGGGGAGCCCTGTCCTCTACTACGGCGACGAGCTGCTGATGGGCGACAACATCTACCTCGGCGACCGCGACTCGGTCCGAACGCCGATGCAGTGGTCGCCGGACCGAAATGGCGGCTTCTCCCACGCCGACTTCGCGCAGCTGTACCTCCCGCCGCTCATGGACCCCGTCTACGGCTATGGAGCGGTGAACGTCGAATCGCAGATGCGGAACCCCGGCTCCTTCCTCCACTGGCTCCGCCAGTTGCTCGTGCACCGACGGTCCCTGCCCGTCCTCGGGGTGGGGCGGATGGAGGTGCTCGACTGCCCGAACCCCTCGATCCTCGCCTTCGTGCGGTCGGACGAAGTGGCCGAGGTGCCGATCGACTCCCTCGACGGACCCGGGATGCCGGCGGTGATGCCGGGCGTGCGGAAGGCCCGAAGGGTCGGCGGCACCGGCCTCTCCGCGCGGACCGTGCTCGCGCATTCTGCCGACCAGTCGCCCGACGCACCCAAGCGGGTCCAGGTCGTCTTGTGCGTCCATAACCTGAGCCGCTTCGCGCAGCCTGCGCTGCTCGACCTCGCCGCGTGGGAGGGCAGACGCCCGGTGGAGGTGCTCGGACGGGTTCCCTTCCCCGTCGTCGGCACGGAACCGTACCCGCTGGCGCTGGGACCCCACGGGTTCTTGTGGTTCGAGCTCACCGACCCCGCCGACTCCCTGGGGGGAGCAGGTTCGTGAGCGAGCACGCGCCGCTCGTGCGGCTACTCCGACGCTGGCGAGAGCAGCACCTGCACGATCCCTCCCCGAC
>JBOGGB010000116.1:0-3762 GCA_050743605.1 Acidimicrobiales bacterium | reverse complement strand
CACGCGGTCGTCGGACTCGACGCCGAGCCGGACGAGCGCGGACGCCAGGCGCTCCGCGCGCTCGCCGACCTGGGCGAAGGTGGCGGTCCGGTAGCCGTCCGCTTCGACGGTCACCACCTCGCTGCCGGGGTAGACGAACTGCCCGTGTCTGAGGATACCGCTCACCATGAGCGGCCCGTCCTGCATGGTGCTGCGCATCGCACTCAGCGTACCGAGCCGTGCGCACCCACATCGGCGCCGCGGCCCACGGCCCTCGGTCCCCCGACCGTTTCGTACGGAGGAGCCAGACCGAAGGGAGCTCGACCATGTCCGTGCGCGTGCTCGGAGTGCTGGGCGCTGCGTTCGTCGTGCCGGTGGTGATGCTCGGAGGGACCGCCGTGATCGGGCTCACCTCTGCGCTCGGGGGCGGTGCCACAGCGCTCAGCGCGGACAGCGTGCCGTCGCAGGGCGCGCGCTCGGCCATCCCCCTCCCCTATCTCGAGAACTTCGAGGACGCCGCGGGCAGCTGCCCTGGGCTCCCCTGGAGCGCGCTGGCCGGGATCGGGCGCGTGGAGAGCGACTTCGGCGCCGGCTCGCAGACGTCGTCAGCCGGCACTCTCGGTCCCATGCAGTTCCTGCCGGCGACCTTCGCCGAGTACGACGAGCCCGTGCCGCCGGGCGGGGCCACACCGCCGAGCCCAGTCGATCCGACCGACGCCATCTGGGCGGCCGCGCGCCTGCTCTGCGCGAACGGCGCCAGGGACGGCGTCGACATCCCCGGTGCGATCTACGCCTACGACCACAGCCAGGCTTACGTCGCCGAGGTCCTCGAGTACGCGGCTTCCTACACCGAGACAGCGCCGGTGGCCGACGCCCCGACCGAGGCCGCGGTCGTCGCCATCAGCTACGCGCTCGACCAGATCGGCACCCCCTACGCCTGGGGCGGGGAGACCCCCGGGATCGGCTTCGACTGCTCGGGGCTCACCCAGGCGGCGTACGCGGCGGCCGGCGTCTCCATCCCGCGCACCTCCACAGCGCAGTGGACGACACTTCCCCACGTGCCGCTCGAAGACCTCGAGCCAGGCGACCTCGTCTTCTTCGAGCCCGGCGAGTTCTCACCCGGCCTTCCCGGCCACGTGGGCATCTACCTCGGATCGGGCGAGATGGTCGACGCCCCCCACACCGGGACCGACGTGCAGATCGACAACCTCGCCGCATGGCCGACGCCGATGGGCGCCGCCCGCCCGTCGGAACTCTCGGCCGGACC
Source organism: Acidimicrobiales bacterium (assembly GCA_050743605.1). Taxonomy (GTDB): domain Bacteria; phylum Actinomycetota; class Acidimicrobiia; order Acidimicrobiales; family RAAP-2; genus JAJYVT01. Next base: position 2,516 of record JBOGGB010000116.1, on the reverse strand, counting down.
GTCGTGAGCCAGGACGGCGAGACGGTCTGGCAGCTCGCTCGCCCCTGAGCGCACAGCCGCCGCGCTCGGCGTTCCTACCAGTTCCCGTCGTTGCCGACGACGCCCGCGGGACACGCCCGCGGGTCGTAGGACGAGAGCGAGTTGCGCGCCGTCGTCGTCGGGGCGAAGCCTGTGACGGCCGCCGGGCTCCCTGGCGTCGTCGAGGGGATGCTCGTGGGAGCCGATGACGTGGTCCCGACCGACGACGTGGTCGAGGTGGCCGGGTGGGCGTTCGCAGCCTGGCCGGGGAGGGCGGCATCGACGCTGAAGTCCGTCCCCGTCGTCACGGTGACCCGCGCTCCCTTCGCGGCGGGGTCGTAGGCGAGGACCACCTGCCCCGAGAGGGAGCCGGCCACGAGCTGTGCGGCCGCGACGTCGGCGGGGGTGCGGTGCGCGTAGCTGACCGTGGTCTCCCGGTAGCTCCCGACGGCGGTGGCGTCGCCGGTCCCGATCGTGTCGAAGCCGAGGCTCTGAAGCGACGCTGTGGTCTGTGTCGCCTGGCCTGTGACCCCGGTGCCGTTCAGCACCGAGACGGTGACCCCTCCGGGCCCGGGCAGCGGCTTGCCCGTCATGGTGTTGTCGCCGGCGGAGAGGCCGAGGAGGGCGTCGATGCTCGAGCGGTCTGCCGGCTCGGCGGGGAACTCGACGTCTCCCATCGACTCCCCCTGATAGACGTATGTCCCGAAGGTGTCGACGTCGACCGGGAGGGTGGTCGCCGGCGCCTTGTCGACGTCGGTCGAGTGGAACGCGCGCACCAGGTCCACCATGTCGGTCGCGGAGAGGCCGTCGTCGACCTTCAGATCGGGGGCCACGGCGTCGATTAGGGAGACGTCGGTCGCCGGGTTCCCGAGGCCTTGCTTCGCGACCCTGGTCGCGAGCACGCGGAGGAACTCGTGGTCGCGCACGATCCTCGCGAGGTCGCTCTGCGCCTCCTGCGGCCATGTGTAGGGGTACGTCTTCGGGTACCCCTTGACCCAGTACTGGAGGTGGCGGGCACGGACGACCTTCAGCGCCTGGAGGCCGTCAAGGTGGTGGCAGCCGGTCTTGAGCACGTGGAGCCCAGACTCCCGATCGAACAATTCGTCGGGGAATGTCATTGTGATGCCGCCAAGCGTTGTCACGACGGCGGCGAAGCTGTCGAATGTCAGCTCCACGTAGTGCTGGATCGGGATCGCGAAGTCCTCCTCGACGGCCGCGACCAGCTGAGTGGGGCCCTGCGCGAGGGAGGCGTCGATCTTGTAGGCGCCTGTTGTGGAGCGGGCGTTCGGGACGAAGAGGTCGCGCGGGAGCGAGAGGATCGACACGGCTCCGGTGTTCGCGTCCACGTGGAGGATCATCACGACGTCGCTGTTGACCCCGGTGACGCCCTCTGTGCACAGGCCGTACGCCTTTGTCTGCTTCTTCAGGCCGCAGCGGGTCGTCGAGCCGACCATGAGGATGTTCTCGGTGTTGGCCAGCTTGCCGGTCGTCTCGCCGGGAGTGAGCCCGTTGACCGGGATCCGGTGGATCCTGCCGTTCAGGTACCAGGCGTAGCCCGCCCCCGCACCCACGGCGACCACGACGACCGCGAGCGAGATGAGGAGCGTCCGCTTGACCCAGCGTCGCTTGCGGCGCCTCGGCGGCTGGGCACCACCGTCACCGCTGGTGGGCGCCCCTGGCCCCCCGGGCCCCCCAGGTTCTCCTGCGCCGCGGGCGTGAGCAGGCCCGCGAGCGCGGCCGCGGCGCATCTCGGGCTTTCCTTCGATCGTGCGGGCGAGGGCTCGGAGCCCCTCCTCGTTCGGGGCGGAGCCCGTCATCGAGCCAAGGGTATGCCCTGACCCTTACGTTTCCATGGCGCGGCCGGCGAACCGCCGCTCAGCGCAGCGCGACCTGTCCGGGCACGAGCGGAGCCGGCAGCCGCGTCTCTGCCATGAGGAACCGGTCGACCGATGCGGCCGCCGACCGCCCTTCGGCGATCGCCCAGACGATGAGGCTCTGGCCCCGGGCTGCGTCTCCGCAGGCGAAGACCCCCTCTGCGCCCGTCGACCAGTCGGGGCCGACGGCCACGCCGCCGCGGGGGTCCAGGTCGAGGGCGAGCTCGGCGACAGCTCCGTGGCGCTCGGCGCCGACGAACCCCATCGCGAGCAGGACGAGGTCGCACGTGAGCTCGACGTCGCCGCCGGGTACCGGCTCGAACACCGTCCGGCCGCCCTCGAGCGACATCCGGACCTCGTTGCCGCGCAGCGCCCCCACCCTGCCCGTCCCGTCGTCGACGAGGGCGCTTGGGCTGATCGCCCAGCGCCTGGTGCCCCCCTCCTCGTGCGCGGCGGAGGACCTCAGGACGAGAGGCCACAGGGGCCAGGGGTTGTCCTCGTCACGCGCCCTCGGCGGCTCTGGGAGGATCTCGAGCTGCACCACCGACGCCGCACCCTGCCGGTGCACCGTGCCCAGACAGTCCGCCCCGGTGTCGCCGCCGCCGACGATCACGACGTGGCGGC
>JBOGGB010000115.1:0-2375 GCA_050743605.1 Acidimicrobiales bacterium | reverse complement strand
CTGGCGGCCGGAGCGTTCTCGGACGCGGCCAGGGCGTCGAGCGACCTGAAGCTCGAAGAAGAGGTCGGGAGCTCGCTCGTCGTCCGCGAGCCGGTGGGCGTGGTCGGCGCCATCACGCCGTGGAACTTTCCCCTGTACCAGATCTCGCTCAAGGTCGCGGCGGCGCTCGCGGTCGGCTGCACGGTCGTGGTCAAGCCGAGCGAAGTCGCACCGCTCAACGCCTACGCGCTGGCCGAGGTGGTCGACGAGGCTGGGCTGCCCCCGGGCGTCTTCAACATGGTGGTGGGACCGGGACCGACCGCGGGAGAGCGGTTGGCCAGCCACCCGCTTGTCGACATGGTCTCGTTCACCGGCTCCACCCGGGGTGGCAAACGGGTGATGGAGCTCGCGGCCCAATCGGTGAAGCGCGTGGCGCTCGAGCTCGGCGGCAAGTCGGCCAACGTCCTGTTGGAAGACGCCGACCTCGACAAGGCGGTGCCGGCGGGGCTGTTCGCCTGCTACCTCAACTCCGGACAGACCTGTTCGGCGCTCACCCGAATGGTCGTGCCACGGGCCCGGCTGCGCGAGGTCGAGGAGAAGGCGGTCGAGGCCGCGCAGAGCTTCGTGATCGGCTCCTCCCTCGATGCGGGCACCACCCTCGGACCGCTGGCGTCCGCCGCCCAGCTGGAGCGGGTCCGCGGCTACATCGCGAAGGGGGTCGAGGAAGGCGCCGCGCTCCTGTGCGGGGGCGCCGAGCCGCCCGAGGGCGCAGAGGACGGCTACTTCGTGCGGCCGACCGTCTTCTCCGAGGTGACGAACGACATGACCATCGCCCGCGAGGAGATCTTCGGGCCGGTGCTGTGCATCCTCCCCTACGACACCGAGGAGGAAGCCGTCCGGATCGCCAACGACTCCGACTACGGGCTCGCCGGCGGGGTGTGGTCGGCCAACCCGAAGCGGGCCGAGCGAGTCGCACGACAGCTTCGGACCGGCCAGGTGGACATCAACGGCGGCGCGTTCAACCCCTCGGCGCCGTTCGGCGGTTACAAGAAGTCGGGCTTCGGGCGCGAGCGCGGCCGGTTCGGCCTCGAAGAGTTCCTGGTCGTGAAGTCGCTCCAGCGTTAGGGTGCGCGCCATGAGTGATGCGATGCAAGCAGAGACGATCACGACCACCGGCCGCAACGGCGACGAGATGGAGGCGTACCTCGCCCAGCCGCGCGGCGAGGGCCGCTACGGCGGGGTCGTGGTAATCCACCACATGCCCGGGTACGACGGGAGCTCCAAGGAGATCGCCCGGCGGTTCGCCACCCAGGGCTACATCGCCATCTGCCCCAACCTCTACAGCCGGGAGGGCATCGGCCGCGACTCGCAGGAAGCCGCGGCCGCGGCGCGCGAGAAGGGGGGCGTGCCCGACGACCAACTGGTTGGCGACGTCGAAGGGGCGATGCGCCACGTGAAGTCCTTGCGCGCGTCCAACGGCAAGGTCGGCACGATCGGTTACTGCTCCGGGGGCCGCCAGTCGTTGCTCGCGGCGTGCCGGCTGCAGCTCGACGCGGCCGTCGACTGTTACGGCGCTTTCGTGGTGAGCGAGCCCCCCGAGGGGCTGCCGCTCAAGATCGGGCCGATCGTGCAACTCGTGCCGCAGCTCTCGTGCCCGCTGCTCGGCCTGTTCGGCGCCGAGGACCAGCATCCATCGCCCGACGAGACCGCCGCGCTCGCCAAGGCGCTGGAGGGGGCCGGCAAGACGTTCGAGTTCCACACGTTCGAGAACGCCGGCCACGCGTTCTTCGCAGTGGACCGCACAATGTACCGGCCCGAAGCTGCCGTCGAAGGCTGGAAGAAGGTGTTCGATTTCTTCGGGCGCACCCTGAAGTAGCGCGATCGTTACCCGGTACGGGGTGTCGGCGGCGCTGCGCACGGGCCAAGGCGATTGCTCAGGCTGGTCCCGCAAGACCGTCTCGACCGCCGACACCACGGCGACGGGCTCAGGAGCACACAAGAGGGCGCCACCCACCTCGAGCTCGTGTGACGACGACGTCCGCGGCTGACATCAGTGCGGGCACCTCGTCGGTGGTGCCGAACTCGGCGATGCGGGGCGCCCGTTGGGCCGCGGCGGCAAGGCGGCCCTGGAGGCGGCGGTTGGAACCGGAGACCGCCAGGACCTGGTAGCCGGCAGTTGCCAAGCTCTCCGCGGTCTCGGCCAGCGGCCCGAGCCCCCGTCCCCCGGCCGTGAGCAAGACGCAACGCGCCCGCTCCGGGACGCAGAGCGTCACGCGCGCGACCGCCCGCGAGGGGGCGCGGTAGAACTGTGGCCGCACCGCGGAAGGCACGACGGCGACCATGGCAGCCGGGTCGTAACGCTGGACGGTCAGTGCGGCAAGCGGCGAGCACACGAC
>JBOGGB010000114.1:0-2848 GCA_050743605.1 Acidimicrobiales bacterium | reverse complement strand
TCGCGGTGCACTGGCGCCAGGACTACACCGACGCGCCCAAGCACATGTGGTGGAAGCGGCCCGACGGCACCTCGGGGCTCGGCGGACGCCCAGCCCGGTCCCTACCCCTCTACGGCACCGAGCACCTGCCCGACCTCCCCGCCGATACCACCATCGTCGTCTCCGAGGGAGAGAAGGCCACCGATGCCTTCAACGCGCTGGGGCTGGCCGGCGTCCGGGCGGTGGGGACGGTGACCGGTGCCCCAGCGGTGCCCGACGCCGCGAGCTTCGAGCCGCTCCTCAAGTTCCCAACCCTCTCGCTCTGGCCCGACGCCGACGACGCCGGGGAGCGGCAGATGGCCAGCGTCGCCGCGATCCTGGCAAAGCGGGGCCACCGCGATGTGCGCCGGCTGTCGGACCCCGGAGCGGACCCTGGCTCCAAAGATGACGCGGCCGACTTCGTCGCTCGCCGAGGCGACGGGGCTGCCCTGCGCCAGCTCCTGGACGCCGCGGAGCCGTGGGCCGCCCCGGCTGCTGAGACTAGAAGGCCTCGGCAGAGCGTGGTCCGCCAGCTGCTCGAGCTGGCGCAGCCCCTCGAGCTCTTCCGGGACCCCACCGGCTCCCCCTATGCCAGTGTCAAGGTCGGCGGCCGGCGCGAGACCTGGCGGCTTCCCGGCCCGAATTGCGACGACTACCTGCGGAAGGCGTACTGGGAGGTGCACCAGGGCGCACCGGCGGAGGCGCCGCTGAAGCAGGTGGGCGCCACCCTGGCGGCCCAGGCCCGGTACGGAGACGCGGTGCACCAGGTGTTTCTGCGCAATGCCTGGGTGGACGGCGTCCTCTACGTCGACCTCGGGGACGACTCGGGCCGCGCCGTTCGGATCAGGCCCTTGGGGTCCGGGCAGCCGGGATCCGGCTTCGACATCGTCGCCGACCCGCCCGTCTATTTCCGGCGCGGCTCGACCGCGCTGCCGCTGCCGGAGCCTGTGTTCGAGGGTGAGCTCAGGGACGGCCTGGAGCGCATCTGGCGCTTCTGCAACGTTCCCGACGGAACGGCCCGCGTCCTGGCGCTCGCGTGGCTGGTGGCCGCAGGTTTCCCGCGCGGACCCCACGCCGCGCTTGTCCTGGGCGGCCCGCAGGACGCCGGCAAGAGCACGACCCAGCGGGTCCTCCGCGACCTGTACGACCCCGACTCCGTCCCGGGTCTTTCCCCTCCTAGGGACGAGGAGGACCTCCAGGTCCTGGCCGGTGACACCGCGGTGCTGTGCCTGGAGAACGTCCCCTACATCGATGCGGCGCTGAGCGACTGGCTCTGTCGGCTCCTCGACGGCTCGGGACTGAAGCATCGGGCTCGCTACACCGACACCGGCGTCGCCACCCTGGCCGGCTGCCTGCCGGTCATGGTCAACGGGATCGGCGACTTGGTCACGCGCGGCGATCTGGCCAGCCGCTCGGTCCACCTGCGCCTCTCCCCACTGTCCTGGCAGCGACGGCTGGCGCCCGAGGAGTTCGAGCGTTCCTTTCGGGAGGCGCATCCGCACCTCTTCGGGGCGATCTGCGCCCTCAAGGCGAGGGTGCTGGGGGTCCTGCCGAGCGTCCAGCTGCAGGAGGCCCCGCGGATCGTGCTGCTGGCCAAGGTGGCCGTCGCCTGCGAGCAGGTCCTGGGTTGGGAGGAGGGAACCGCGCTGGCGGCGCTGAGTGCCAACGCGGACCAAGGGGCCGAGCAGGCGCTCGGTGAATCGCCGATCGTCGGGCTGCTTGAGCAGGTCCTGGAGGAGCACGGCGGGAGCTGGGAGGCCGAGCCTGCCAAGTGGTACGAGGCGATCAACGCCAAGGCAGGCGAGAAGCTCCGCGAGAGCCGCCGCTACCCCAAGAGCGCCTCCGCGTTCGGCAGGCAGCTCGACCTCATCACCGGGCCGCTGCAGCGACGCGGAATCGCCGTCGAGCGACCCCCACGCGGCACGCGGAGGGCCGTGTTTCTCTACCGCGAGGGCATAGAGAACGTTTCGCGAGATCTCGCGTCGTCTCCCGTCGGCGCGGCTCCCGCGACTTCGAGCCCGGAGCCAGGTCTAGGCGATCTGATCTCAGGTCCCGGCGACGGGAGCGCCGACGGGAGCGCCGACGGGAGAAGGGCTGACGACAGGAACGCTTTGGCCGCGCCGACGGGAGACGACGGGAGCCGACGGGAGCTGGGTGGCCCTCCCGTCGTCACGGAGCCGCCGATCGGAGCCGAGTTTGAACTCAGCGGCACTCCCGGCCGAGCCGCGCCGACGGGAAACGACGGGAGCCTCTCCCTAACTTTAAATGAGGAAGAGAAAAGGAGAGACAGCGACAGCGCGGCGCCTCCACCCCCGGACGACGAGGTCGCCCTGTGACCGTCGCCGGCAAGCTGCTTGCCGAGCTGCGGACCCTCGGGGTGACCGCGACGGTCCAGGACGGCAGGGTGCGCGTCTGCCCCGCGTCAGTGATCCCAGCGGAGCTGCTCTCGCTGCTTCGCGCTCACCGCGAGGAGCTGTTCGTGGCCCTCCAGGGCCGGGACACCTGGCAGGCCGAGCCGCCGGCGGTGGGTGGGGCCTGGGCCCTCCGCCTGGTGCAGGATCCCCGGCCCGACCTGGCGGGGGACAGCGAGACGTGGGGAAGGCTGCTCGTCCTGGCCCAAGGCGGCGGTGGCGACGAGCTGCTCGACGTCCTGCGCGGACTCCGATGCTGCGGTGCCCGGCTGCGCGCTACCTCCGGCGGCTGGGAGCTGTACCCGCTCATCGACCCGACCGGGCGCCTGAGCGTGTGGCACGACGAAGCGGCCTGGAAGAAGGACCGCCGCTCGCTCGACCCCCACACCGGCCGCCTTCGGATCCTGCTCGGTCAGCTG
>JBOGGB010000113.1:0-4962 GCA_050743605.1 Acidimicrobiales bacterium | reverse complement strand
TCGGTGAACACGCTCGTGGTCGACCGCGCCGACCTCCTCGGTCTCGGCCAGCTCCACCAGATCCGCGGGCGGGTCGGTCGTAGCAGCCAGCGCGCGTACGCCTACCTGTTCCATCCCCCGGACCGGGTGCTGACCGAGCAGGCCTACGAGCGGTTGCGCACCGTCGGCGAGCACACCGAGCTCGGTGCGGGCTTCAAGATCGCGATGCGAGACCTCGAGATCCGCGGAGCGGGGAACCTCCTCGGGTCGACACAGTCCGGCCACATCGCCGCCGTGGGCTACGACCTCTATGTCCAGATGGTGGCCGAGGCCGTGGCCGAGGCCCGCGGCGATCCTCGTCCGACCCCACCGACCATCTCGCTCGACGTCCCCGGAGACGCCAGCCTCCCGACGAGCTACGTGCCGCTCGAGGACGCGCGCCTCGAGGCCTACCGGCGGCTCGCGGCGGCGACCTCTCCCCACGACGTGGACGATGTCGCCGAGGAGTGGGCCGACCGTTACGGGCCGCCCCCGCCCGCGGCCAGCGGGCTCCTCTCGCTCACCCGCCTGCGGGTCGAGTGCCTGCGCAGGGGGATCCAGGAGGTGACGGTGGCACCCGCGAGGGTGGGTGGGGCGCGCGAGCCTGTCGCCAAGCTCTCGCCCGTGTCGCTCCCTGCCAGCGCCCAGGTCCGGCTTCGTCGCCTCGCCCCGGGCGCGGCCTACCGCGAGCAGCTGCGCCAGCTCGTGGTGCCCCTCAGCGGCGGCGCGCAGCCTGCCGAAGCGCTCCTGTCCCTGGTGGCCGCGCTCCTCCCGCCGCCCGACGACGCGGCGGACACCGGTAGCATGCGCGGCGCATGAAGCGCCTCGTCGTCCTGCTCCTCGCGGTCGCGCTTGCCGTCGCGCTCGCGGGCGTCTACCTGCCCTCGGACGCCGCCACGGTCGGGCAGACCACGGTCAGCCGCCAGGCGCTCGACTCGGACCTCTCGGCGATCGCAGGCAGCTCCGACTACGTGTGCTTCCTGTCGGAGGAGCGCCAGCTCTCGTCCAGCTCGAGGATCCCGGTCCTCGGAGCGGGCACCGCGAGCGCCAAGGGTGGCGTCTACGGCGCGGCGTTCGTCGACAACTGGCTCGTCTCGATGGTCACCGACGCGGAGACCGCGCGCCTCGCTGCCCGCCACCGCCTCCGTGTCACCCCGACGGACCTCTCCACCGCGCGCGGCGTGCTGTCACGCCGCATCACCGACGTGCTCGAGACGTACGCACGGGACGCCGAGCTCCCCTCGCCGAGCTGTGGCGGGAGCGGTCGAGCCGTGCTCTCGTCGTTGCCGGGGTGGTTCGTGTCCGAGCAGGAGCGCGCGGAGGCCCAGCAGGGTCTGCTCGACGCGCGTGCTGCCGGCTCGGGACTTACGGACCGACAGATCGCCACGTACTTCCGGCATCACCGCACGTCGTTCGACAAGGACTGCCTGGACGTGGTGGTCGTCCAGACGAGTTCCGCGGCGCAGCAGGTGGAGGCGGCGCTCGCGCGTGGGGCGAGCTTCTCCGGCGAGGCGCGGACTGCCTCGATCACACAGAGCTCCGCGGCGGCCGGTGGCTCAGTCGGCTGCGGGTACCTGGAAGGGACGTTCCTCGGCACAGCGGTCGGCAAGCTCGCGGTCTCCACAGTGAGCCCGCCGGTCTCCGCCGACGGCTACTACTGGGTGGTCAAGCTCGCCAAGAGGTCCGCGGTCTCGCTCCGGACCGCCAGGCCCACAGTGGTGACAGCCCTCCTCCATGCCGGCCAGCAGCGCGCCGACAAGGAGCTCGTCGCCGCGTTGCGGTCCTCGAAGATCGCCGTCGACCCCCGGTACGGCACCACGTCGCCGCACAGCCTGACACTCGTCCTGCCCGCACCGTCGCCGCCTCCGAGCGCCGAGATCGCGGCGGTGGCGAACCGCCCCAAGCTCACAACGGCCAGCAGCTGACCGCCTCGAGCGACCTACCATCGGCCCGGCCGCACGTCACCGTCACCGGCTTAGGGCCTGGTGGCGAGGACCTGATCCCGCCGGGGACCGGCGAGCTCCTGTCGTCGGCGTCGGCGGCGTTCCTTCGGACCTCGCGCCACCCCTCGGCGTCGGCGTTCCTCGGGACGAGCTACCCGAAGATCGCCACCTTCGACCGCCACTACGAGGCGGCGGAGGCCTTCGAAGAGGTCTACGAGCGCATCGTCGAGGATCTTGTGACTGCCGCTCAGGCGGTGGCGGCGAGCGGCGGCCAGGTCGTCTACGCGGTCCCCGGGTCGCCCCTCGTCGCAGAGCGCACGGTCGAGCTCTTGCGCGCCGACGGGCGGGTCGATGTCACGCTTGTCCCCGCCGTGTCCTTCCTCGATCTCGCCTGGGCGCGTCTCGGCGTCGACCCCGTCGCCGCCGGCGTCCGGCTGGTCGACGGCACGCGCTTCGCGGTCGAGGCCGCGGGGGCGCGCGGCCCGCTGCTCGTGGCGCAGTGCTGGTCGCCTGGCGTGCTCTCCGACGTCAAGCTCGCGATCGGCGACGCCGAGGTGCCGTCGGACGCCGCGGTGACTGTTCTGCACCACCTCGGGCTCGACGACGAGCTCGTCGCCGTCGTCGCGTGGCCCGAGATCGACCGTGCCGTGGTGCCGGACCACCTCACCACCTTGTGGATCCCAAGGCTGGCCGCTCCGATCGCCGGGGAGCTCGCCGCGCTCGACGAGCTGGTGCGCCGCCTCCGTCGCGAGTGCCCCTGGGACCGCCAGCAGACCCACACGTCTCTCGAGCGGCACCTCTTGGAGGAGGCGTACGAGGTACTGGAGGCGATCGACGCGCTCGATCGGGCCCGGCACGGCGCCCGGGGCGATGCCGAGCACCTCGCCGCGATCCATCTCGAAGAAGAGCTCGGCGACGTGCTCTTCCAGGTGTTCCTCCACTCACGCCTTGCCGCCGAAGCTGGAGAGTTCACCATCGCGGACGTGGCACGCAGCCTCCACGACAAGCTCGTCTCCCGCCACCCCCACGTCTTCGGTGACGTCGCGGCGCACGACGCCGCCACGGTGGTGGCGAACTGGGAAGAGATCAAGAAGAAGGAGAAGGGGCGCGCCAGCGTCACCGACGGCATCCCTACGGCATTGCCCTCGCTGGCGCTCGCAGCCAAGCTGCAGCGCAAGTGCGCCGCGGTGCCAGGCGCCTCGCTCCCGGGAGTGGACGTCCTCCGAGCTGACGCGAAGGCGTTGCTCGACCTGCTCGCGGATGCGGCCCTGGGCGGCGGGAAGACCGGTGACGCGACAGCGACAGCGGAACGCACGTCTCCATCGCCACCGGCCGCCCTTGCGCAGGCGGGAGCGCTGCTATGGGAGGTCACCGATCTCGTGCGACGTGCGGGTGCGGAGCCCGAGGACGCGTTGCGCGCGGAGGCCGTACGGTTCGCCGACAGCCTGCGCGACCTGGAGCGGCGCGTAGAGAGCCTCGAAGGCGGCGACCGAGCGCGCCCGCGGGACGACGGAGCGGCGGCTCCCTGTTGACCTTGGCCGCGGGGCGTGCCCACGGGTCCTGCGGGCGCGCGACGGGCAGGGGAGACCCGATGCTCGAGAGGCCAGGCGGTAGCGTGGAGTGCCGCCGAGCGGCGGTGAAGCCCCAGGAGCTGATCGATGAGCACGATCGAACATGTCACCGGCCGCCAGGTTCTCGATTCGCGCGGGAACCCGACGGTCGAGGTCGACGTCGTCCTCGACTCCGGAGCGAGCGGGCGCGCCATCGCGCCGTCCGGAGCCTCGACCGGTGCCCACGAGGCCGTCGAGCTACGGGACCGCGAGGCGGCGTACGGGGGGAAGGGCGTCCAGGGCGCCGTGACCAATGTGCGGCGCGACATCGCGGACGCGCTCTGCGGGATGGACGCGCTCGACCAGAGGGGCATCGACGCGGCGATGGTGGACCTCGACGCCACCCCCGACAAGAGCCGACTCGGCGTCAACGCGATCGTCGCGACGTCGATTGCGGTGGCCAAGGCAGCGGCTGTCGAGCTGGAGCTCCCCCTCTACCGTGCAATCGGTGGCGTGAACGCCCATGTCCTCCCGCTACCCATGCTGAACGTGATCAACGGCGGAGTGCACGCGCGCAACAACATCGACTTCCAGGAGTACATGCTCGTCCCCGTCGGCGCCGCCTCGTTCGAGGAGGCGCTCCGCTGGGGGGTCGAGACGTACCAGTCGCTGCGCACCTACCTCGGGGCGCGTGGGCTCTCCACGGGGGTCGGAGACGAGGGCGGCTTCGCTCCGGACCTGCCCACGAACGAGGAGCCGATCAAGGTGCTGCTCGAGGCGATCGAGGCTGCGGGACGGGTCCCGGGGGAGGAGATCGCGATCGCGCTCGACCCGGCGGCGACCGAGCTGTGGAAGGACGGTGGCTACGAGCTCGCCGGGGAGGGCAGGCGGCTCTCGTCCGGTGAGCTGGTCGAGTACTGGGCGGGCGTGGTGGACCGCTATCCGATCGTGTCGCTCGAGGACGGCATGGCGGAAGACGACTGGGACGGCTGGGCAGCGCTGACTGCCGCGGTCGGCGATCGGGTCCAGCTCGTCGGAGACGACGTGTTCGTGACGAACGTCGAGCTCATCGAGCGCGGGATCGAGGCTGGCGTGGCGAACGCGGTGCTGATCAAGCTGAACCAGATCGGCACCCTGACCGAGACCCTCGACGCGATCGAGCTCGCGTCGCACGCGAGCTATCGCCCGGTCATCTCGCATCGCTCCGGCGAGACCGAGGACACCACGATCGCGGACCTGGCGGTGGCCACCAATGCAGGGCAGATCAAGTCGGGCGCCCCCTGCCGGACTGACCGGGTCGCCAAGTACAACCAGCTCCTGCGCATCGAAGAGGACCTGGGGGAGTCGGCCGCCTACCTCGGTAGGGCGGCCCTGGCCGGCGCCCGAACGGCCGACGACGTCGACTGATGCGTCTGCCGTCGCCAACCGGCCCGCGCCGCGCCCGCCACGCC
>JBOGGB010000112.1:0-2883 GCA_050743605.1 Acidimicrobiales bacterium | reverse complement strand
GGACTGAGCCAACGAGTGGAAGGGAGCCGCACATGACCGTGACAGTGGCGCAGGCAAAGGACGCGCGTCGGCTCGACGTCGGCGCGCTCGTGCCGGAGGGAACGCACCTCATCGGTGGAGACTGGGTTCCTTCGAAGAGCGGCGAGGTCATCAAGGTGATCAACCCTGCGACCGGCGAGCTGCTCTCCACCGTCCCGCGCGGCGCGGCTGCCGACGTCGACACCGCCGTCGCGGCCGCGGCGTCGGCGTTTCCGGCCTGGCGGGACACCAGCCCCACCGTCCGGGGCCAGCTGCTCTACAAGTGGGCCGAGGTCTGCCGCGCGCACGAGCAAGAGATCGACCTGCTCGAGCGCCTGGAGGTGGGCAGGCCGTCTTGGGGACCCTCGGGCATCCCGGGCATCCTCACCTACGTGGCGGGCCTCGCCGACAAGATCACCGGCCAGACGCTCCCTACCTCCATGCCGAACATGCTCGGGATGACGCTGCGCGAGCCGTACGGAGTGGTCGGAAGCATCATCCCTTGGAATACGCCAGGACCGCTCACGATCGCGGACGTGGCTCCCGCCATCGCTGCGGGCAACACCATCGTCGTCAAGCCGGCCGAGGACGCGCCGCTGACCCCGCTGCTCCTCGGCAAGCTCGCCCTCGAGGCGGGGATACCTCCGGGTGTGGTCAACGTGGTGACCGGGTACGGCCCGGAGGCAGGTGCGGCCCTGCCGGCGCATCCCGGGATCCGGCGGATGAGCTTCACCGGCTCGCCGGAAACCGGCTCGAGGGTGATGGAGGCCTGCGCGAAGAACCTCATCCCGCTCCACGTCGAGCTCGGAGGGAAGTCGCCACAGCTGGTGCTGCGCGACGCGCCACTCGAGCGGGCGATCCCCACGATCGTGCGCGCGATCACCTTCAACACCGGCCAGGTCTGCGCCGCCGGCTCCCGCCTCGTCGTCGACGAGAAGATCCACGACCAGGTGGTCGAAGCGCTCGCCGGGGAGTTCGAGAAGGTGACCGTCGGGCCCTGGTACGAGAAGGTGGACATGGGCCCCCTCATCAGCGCCAAGCAGGAGGCTCGAGTCCTCGACTACCTCGATGTCGGCCAGAAGGAGGGCGCCAAGGTCGTGACCGGTGGGCACAAGCTCACCGGAGACAAGTACGACTCGGGCTTCTTCGTGGAGCCGACGATCTTCGACGGGGTCTCCCCGACGATGCGCATCGCGCAGGAGGAGATCTTCGGGCCCGTGCTGTCGGTGCTCTCCTACGAGGACGAGCAGGAGGCCCTCGCGATCGCCAACGGGACCCGCTACGGGCTCGTCTCCTCGATCTGGACGAGCGACGTCGGGCGGGCGGTGCGCCTTGCCAGGGGGATCGAGGCCGGGCAGGTCGGCATCAACACGACCTGGTCGCGCGGCGTGATCGGTGCGCCTCACGGCGGCTACAAGCACAGCGGGTTCGGTCGGACGATGAGCGCCGAGTCGATCCTCGACTACACCCAGTTGAAGAGCGTCGTGATCGACGGCAACGTCTGAGGATGGCGGTCCCGGGAAGGATGCGACCCAGTTGAGCAACATGGTGAGGGCGATGGTCCAGTCCGGACCGCGCCAGATGGAGTTGCGCGAGTTCGAGCGGCCCGCCGTCGGCGCCGACGACGCCCTGGTGCGCGTCGAGGCCTGCGGGATCTGCGGGAGCGACGTTGAGCAGTACAAGGGACACCTGTGGCGCGAGGGCGCGAAGCCCTCCATCCCGGGGCACGAGCCGCTCGGGGTGATCGACGAGATCGGCGAGTCTGCCGCGGCCCGCTGGGGGGTGGAGCCCGGCGACCGTGTGGCGGTCGAGATCATCATCCCCTGCCACACCTGCGACCTGTGCCTCGCCGGCCGCTACCAGGCTTGCCGCAACCGCCGCGGCGGTCACGGGGTGACCCCGGTGGAGAAGGAGCCGTCGCTCTGGGGCGGCTTCGCCGACTACCTCTACCTTCACCCCGACTCGATCGTGCACAAGATGCGCAAGGACATCCCCGCCGAGATCGCGGTGATGTTCAACCCATTGGGGGCGGGCTTCCGATGGGCCGTCGACTACGGCAAGACGGGCATCGGCGACACGGTCCTCGTGCTCGGCCCGGGCCAGCGGGGGATCGCGGCGGTGATCGCGTCCAAGGTGGCGGGCGCAAGCACCGTGATCGTGACCGGTCTCGCCAAGGACGCGGCCAAGCTCGCCCTTGCCAAGGAGTTCGGGGCCGACCACACCATCTGCGTCGAGGAGGAGAACACCGTCGAGAAGGTGATGGACCTGACCGGAGGTGTCGGCGCCGACGTGGTGCTCGAGCTCACGCCGATCGCGAGCGCGCCGGTGCTCGACGCCATCGAGTCCGTGCGCCACGGGGGCAGGGTCGTCCTCGCAGGCTTGAAGGGCGGCAAGGGGATCGAGATCACCACCGACCGCCTGATCAACAAGGCGATCACCATGGTGGGCGCCTACGGCGTCGATGCCACCGCGTACGTCCAAGCCATCGAAGCGATCGAGTCCGGGCGCTATCCGCTCGAGAAGCTGCACACCCATACCTTCGAACTGGCCGACACTGTCCGCGCGATCGAGACGCTCGCCGGCGACATCGAAGGCGAGGAGGCCGTGCACGTCGCGGTCTGCCCGAAGCCCTGAGCACCCGGCAATACCGAGGGAGGAACGCGAGACCATGATCGTGGACCTGCACGCGCACGTCATCCCCGACCAGCTCTCCGCGGTCGGGAAGGGCGGGGGCAAGCCAGGACCGAGCGTCGGCCCGGGAGAGGATGCCGCGACGCGCCTGCTCGAGAACGGCCCGATGCGTTTCCCGGCGAGGGCCGTCTTCTTCGCCTCCGAGGCGCGCCTCGAGGCATTGGACGCCAACGG
>JBOGGB010000111.1:0-2129 GCA_050743605.1 Acidimicrobiales bacterium | reverse complement strand
CAGCACCTATGGTCGTCTCAGATCTGCCCCAGTCGTAGGAGCTGGGCTCTCGGCCGGGTGTCGCGCTCAATCGTCGGCACGGTGCCGCCGATCCGCCGTCTGGCGCCGGTACGCCTGGGTCTCGGCGATGCGCTCCTCGGACTCGGCCGGAATGGGCACGCTGAGCAGCTCGGCGAGCCGCAGCCGCAAGGTCCTGGTAGCCGACCGGCGTCCAGATCGCCTCATGCGGCCGCTCTGTCCGGCCCCACGGCGGCGCCGGGAAGTTGGCTTGTGCCAGTACCCGTCAAGCGGCGACCTCACGGCGCCGGGAGCCCCTCGTGGAGGGGGTGGCGGAGCCCCCCGTGGAGCCCCACGTATCGCCGATCCCACGGAGGAGTCGGGCCGCCTTGAAGGACCGCTCGGAGTGCAGAACCGTGTAACGCTCGGTGCGGACATGACAGATAACCGGTGATGGACGAAGTCGAGAGGTTCCGCGCCCTGTTCCAGTCGAACTATCCCCGGCTGCATCGCTACGCACGCAATCGCGGGCTCACTGGGGCAGATGCCGACGATCTCGTCGCGGCCACTCTGGAGGTGGCGTGGCGCCGGATCGGTGACGTTCCCCTCGACGATCCTGCACCGTGGCTATTTGCGGTCGCACGGAACCTGTGGCTGAACAAACGTCGCGCGGACCAGCGGACCCGCACCCTTCTCGAGCGCCTCGACGCCGGCATGGTGCAGGTCGAGGCCAGTGAGTCCTCAACCACCGATCCCGATGTCCGTGCGATCCGGGCGGCGCTCAGTCGGCTGGGCGATGACGATCGTGAGCTCCTGCTGCTGATCGCATGGGACGAGCTCACTCCCTCGCAGGCGGCGGCCGTGCT
Source organism: Acidimicrobiales bacterium (assembly GCA_050743605.1). Taxonomy (GTDB): domain Bacteria; phylum Actinomycetota; class Acidimicrobiia; order Acidimicrobiales; family RAAP-2; genus JAJYVT01. The sequence goes on along the minus strand of JBOGGB010000111.1, from coordinate 1,266 downwards.
CGGCTGCAGCCCGGTCGCGGCACGAACGCGCCTACATCGTGCGCGTCGCCGACTCGCCGCCCTTCTGGGCTCGACCCGAATGGTGCAACGGTTTGATCCGGCCGGACAGATACGGATCGTCCCAACCGCGTCGAGCATGGAGGAAAGCGATGCCTGAGTCACCCCTGTCCGATCCACTTCTCGCCGAACTGCGCCGGGCGCGCCCTGATGGACCAGATCGTCTGGCCGACGATCGCGCTGCCGTAGCACTTCTTGAGCGGATCATCTCGATCGAACCACTCCCTCAACGTGAGCAAGTCCGCGCACCGCTGCCGGTGGCGCCGAATGCGCCGAATCAGCATCATCGTCAAGTCCCACACTGGCGCCGGCCCTTGATCGTGGCCGGAGCAGCAGCGGTCGCCGCAGCGATCGCTATTCCTGTCGCGCTCGCGGGAAGTCCGACGCCCGGCCAGGGTGGGCATCGCCAGCCCGGCGTTTCGATCCTCGCCCGCCTCGCCGATGTCGCGATGGCGCAGCCCGCGACGGTGCCGCCAGGACCCGGGCAGTACCAGTACACGGCGTCGGTTGAGGCGAACCAGGCGTGCCAGGTAGGCACAGGCCAGTACTGCGCGCTCGTTCCCGAACAACGCCAGATCTGGATCGGCGCGGACGGCTCCGGACGTATTCGAGAGACCTTCGGAGCTCCCGAGTTCCTCACGTCGGCCAACGAGGCGGCATGGAAAGCTGCCGGCTCACCACCTCTCGGCAACGGGACGAGCGACACGACCTTCGGGCCTCACGCACTGGCCGACGGGCCTGGTCCTCTCACCAAGGCACCGACGAACCCCGCCGCGCTGAAGACGGCGATCGAGAACCGTTCGTTGGAAGGCGGTCCTCCTGGCCCGGCCGAGGACTTCACCCAGATCGGCGATCTGCTCCGCGAGACGGACGCGTCGCCGGCACTGCGCAGGGCCGCCTTTACGGTCGCGTCCGAGCTCCCTGGCATCGTGACCTTGGGCAACGTGACCGACCACGACGGCCGCTCGGGCATCGGCATGGCGATGGACTCGCACGGGGTTCGACACGAGCTGATCTTCGCCCCGGAGACGAGCGCGCTCATGGCAACAGAGACAGTTGCGCTCGTGGACAGCCCTGACGGGTACAGCGGCGTGACGGCCGGCACGGTCCTGGGCTGGACCGTTTACACGTCATCGGGCATCGTGAACTCGCTCGACGCGACCCCGACCGGCACCGCACCACCGGCGCCCCCCGTCACCTGCACCGCGG
>JBOGGB010000110.1:0-4863 GCA_050743605.1 Acidimicrobiales bacterium | reverse complement strand
TGATCACCGCCGGTGCCCCTCGATCGCTGTTCTGGTGGACATGTGAGCGACGGTAGCGAACGGGTGCGCGCCGGTGGTGGACGGGCTCGGAGGTGGGAACGCAGCTGCCGGGCGAGCGCCGGGCATGCGACGCCTCGGGACAGGGGAGGGGTGCTGGTCGTGGCATTGTCGGTGCAATAGGTGGGCTCCACCGCCTTCTCACCTCCTCGTCTGGTCTCGCCCGTGCAAGGATGGTCCCCGGTGGTGCGACTACTCGAAGCCCCGGCACGGCGGCGCGAGTCGTTGCCGCGAACGCCGGGCACGTCCGAGAAGAGGACACCGGGTGAGCGAGGCGGCTGAGTTCACCATCGGCGCTGTCGTCGAGTGCCGAGACGGCGAGTGTGGCGAGCTCCGCCGTGTCGTCATCGAATCAGACTCGGATGCCATCACCCACCTCGTGGTGAGCTCGAAGCATCAGAAGAGCACGGGGCGTCTCGTTCCGATCGATCTGGTCGAATCGACCACCGCGCAGGAAGTTCGACTCCGCTGCACGCTGGCGCAGTTCGCAGCACTCGACGACGCAGAGGAAACCGAGGTCCGGACTGAGCTGAGCGTTGATTTCGAGTCTCAGGCAGCGAGCCTCGGGGGAGGCCGCTTCGGGTCGCTCGCGCGGAATCCGGACGGACTCGGCGGGGCGAACGTGGACGGAGCGCAGGCTGGGATGCGCAAAGTGCGGCGAGGGTTCACGGTAGACAACATTCCGGACGGTGAAGGTGAAGTGTCGCGTGGTCAACGTGTCCACGCATCAGATGGTCACATTGGGCATGTCCATGGGCTCGTCGACGATCCCAGTGACCACAAGATCACCTACATCCTTCTCGACGAAGGACATCTCTGGGGCGAGAAGGAAATCGCTATTCCGATCAGCGCCGTGAAGTTCGTCGTCGACGATGGCGTGTACCTGAACCTGACGAGGAAGGAAGTGGGCGACTTGCCTGCGGTCGGCTCGAGTCGGACCGAGTAAGCGCCACCCGCGGACGTCAGGCGGCACACGGGGGGAAACGTCAGGCGGCCTGCACACCACCTGACGCTGAGGGCGCCAGGATGCCCGAACCCAGTGAATTCTTTAACTGTTGGTATGTCACCGTCTGTGTCGCAGGTGGTGGGGCCTCGACGCTCGCCGCGCCGAAGTGTGACATCGTGAGGTCGACCGATGCGGTGACCGGATGTCCTTTCTCTTCTACCATGAGCGCGACGTGCTCGGCTTGCAGCTCACCCGCGGGGTTGACGTACATGGTCGTCGACACCTGGGTCGACTTGGGGAGTGTCTTGGCGTCGGCGAACAGGGAGCGAATGGATGGCGGGAGCGCAGAAGCGTGAGCCTCCAGGGCAGCGACTGAGAGGTGGATCTCGTACATCTGATCCTGCGTCCCGTCGATCGTGGCAGGGCCGGCCGGGGTGATCGTCGCTCCGAGCTTCAAGAGTAGAGACATCAGTGCCTGCGGGTTGTCTGTGACGAACGTCTCAGCGCCGTGTGTGCTCGTGATTGTAGAGAGCGACATGCGCACCCACGTCTTGCCAGGGAACTGCGTGCTGATCTCCTTACCGAGGTTCACGTAGAGAGAACCGCTCGTCTCGACGAGCGCGAGTGTCTGGCCGAAGGCGCTCACCTGGAGGCTTACGGCCCGGGTTGCGAAGTCGACCGCACCGGTTCCGGTGACCGCGAGGCTGATTCCGTCGAAACTGGCCTTGACCCGCAATGTGAGGTTCGCGGTGCCCGAAGAGTTCGTCGCGAGGAGCGCGCTTTCCAATCGGGCTCGGGGGGTCTTCGATGTCCTGTTGCCAATCACGTAGACGAGGACGCCTGCAGCTACCAGGAGAGCCAGCGCGATGGTCATGGCGGTGATGCTCCAATCGTGCGCTCCCCGGTCGGGATCCTGTGGTGCCCAACCGGGACGCTGTGCGCCACTCGTTGGCGGCAACGGACCCCAGCTCGGCGGCTGGCTTGCCATGGCCCCTCCCTTCCCCGGGCCAAATGTTACTAGGTGTCCGTGCGCCGGGGGGAGGTCGCGGCTGAGCTTCCACCGGTCTGGCGGACAGGGCTGGTTAGTTGCTGATCATGGCGCGTGTGCGGCTTCGCAGTCGACGGGGCTGAGCATTGTGCAGTAGCTGTGACGGCGCTTCGGGTGTACCAACCCTCGATCCACTCGAAGATCGCGAGTGCGAGCTGTTGGCGGGTCTTCAGAGTGGCTGCGCAATCACCACGACGCCGGGGACGACCGCTCCTCCGTCACGATGGCGATGGACCTCTCGAAGACGTGCCCCATGAACCCTCCTTGAGCCGGTGCGGACGGTACCGCCGGGCCGGGGCGTCGTCCGTCGGTTGACCTAGCGAATCGCCGAGAACAGAGTGACCGGGCAATGATGGACCGGTGATGCGCAAGATCCTCCTGTCGGGGACGCCGCGTTCGACGCTCTCCTGCTTGCCAACGCTACCGACGAGTGGATGCTGCAGCGGCAGGCCGACGACTTCTATCGCCTCGGGCCGATTATCGACCGCGCTACCTTCCTTCGCACGCAGGCGCTCCGTCTGGAGATCGATAACGCCAACACCGCGTCGCGGCGCTGCGTGCTCACTAGGTCCTGGGCCGGCTTGAACAGTCCATCTCGGGCCACTGGGCGGAGCTAACCGCCGACGAACAGCGCGCCATCGACGAGAGCGCGTGCTGCACGCCGTCCGTGCTACCAGGCACGAGACGGGAGTTCAAACCCGAACGACTGCGCCTGCACTGGCGAGACAAGTTGGCCCCGAGGCCCTCCACTTTACGGAGGTGGAAAGCAATACAGACAAGCAAACCGGCCCGAGCCGAGCGCGACCTGAACAGCGTGATTGAACGGCTCCTGCGGACTCGGATCGTGCCGATTGCATCTCGTGGAGCCGGCGGTGCGGTTGATCGAGGTAGCTGTCGGGGTCGAAGGTGACCAGACGTCTGCCTCGGGACGTGCGTCGATCACCTGGGGGCACTCTCACGGGGTCCGGGGGGGTTCAGGTGAGCAATGCAATGCGCTGGTAGGCGCCGAGCAGTGCGTCGATCGTCGGCCACCCGTCGACGATGCGCACGATCCGGCGTCGTGCGGTGCGCACGAGGCGCCCGGGAGCATGGAAGAGCCTCCACCGCAGTGCCTTGGGCCTCGCGTCGCGCCAGGCATCGCCCAAGCAGAGGAGCTGGAACCACCGCACGAGATCGGCGGCCATGGCGACGACCATCAGCCAGGCGGCGTTGTCCTCGAAGCTCGTGAAGGGAAAGCGGGTGAGCCCCGAGTCCTTCAGGCGACAGATGTGCTGTTCGACGTGGGCGTGTGCCCGCATGGTGACGTCGAGGTCTCGTGGGTCGCCGGCCTGGTCGGTGTAGAAGCCCCAGTAGCGGTAGTCGAGGGAGGGAAAGAGGCTGCGTTGGGCACCGGGGTGCAGCGGCTCCCTGCGCACGATGAGTCGGGTGCCTGCGGGGAGCTTGGCATCGTCGATCAGGCTGGTCAGCTCGGCGACGTGTGCACCCTCCTTCTCCTCGCCGTCTTGCGTGAGGGCGGACAGCCAGACCTCTTCGACCCCGATGGCGTCGAAGATGGCAGCGGTGATCTGGGCGTTCGAGCGAGCCGAGACGTAGAAGCCGACGCGACGCTCCCGGCACGCCTTCAAGAAGTCCTCGGTGCACCCCGCCGAGTCTGCGCGCACGACGACTGTTCGGGTGACGAGCGCGGGATCGTCACCGATCCGATGACCGAGGGAGATCTCTTCGGGCAGCTGTGCGATGGCTGCATCGAGCACGGTGATGTGATCGGCCACGGTGTTCGCTCCGGCGTTGCCCGGCCGAAGGAGCGCTGCCAGCGTCTCGCCGGTGGCGTCTGCAAAGCAGAACATCGGGTGGAATCCGTAGCCACCCTTGTAGGTGGGAGCCGCCTGCTCCTTGTTCTCCGAGTGGATCTCGACCAACGAGGCGTCGATGTCCAAGACGACCGGATCCGTGCCCGAGGTCGCCTGCGAGCGCCGCCACACCTCCGCGCGCACCTCGGCGATCACACCGGTGAGTGCTGCTCTTTTCGCGGGCGTGATCTCGTGGATCGTCCGGGAGACCGTCGTGTCGGAGGGCACCGCGCCAAAGAGGTCGTCGCCGCTACGCAGGTGCTCTATGTCGAGGCAGCTCTCGCCGCCACCGGCCAGCACGAGCGCCAGCTGCACGAGCACCTTGCCCCGGTCGTGCAGCGGGATGCCTGGGCCTGTCCATGGCAGGCGAGACGAGAGAGAATCACCGAGCCCCAGCCGGTCGGCAAAGGTGCCAAGGGCGTGCAGCCCGACGTGGGCTGCGATGCCGTTGCCACCGGATTCCACCACGACGCGACGAGTGCTGTTACCGTTCACTTCGGAGATGCCCTCCTGGTTCGGGATCCTGCTGCTTCAGCAACAACAGTGTCCCCTACTCGGAGGGCAATTCCGCGGACGCGCAGCGATCAGGTCAAATGGCGCCGTGAAGAGGCTGGGCTAACACAACCGGTCCCCGTCGGCCAGCCTGACTGCCGTGCATCGAGCGCCGCGGCGCCGCGAATAAAGGACCAGTCCGGGGCCGAACTGTTGTATCTGACGCAATAATGCCCGCTTCCGCCGCGAATGCCAGAGGCGTGAAGCAGATGGTGATGCTGGTCGGGGGCTGTGGTCGGGGGCTGTGGTCGGGGGCAACGGGGGAGTAGGTCGTCGGCTCTGTGGTGTCTGCTCCATTGAGGTGAGGTCACCGGGCGATGCGCGACCTACGCCTGGAGTCGCGAGGCTGTGCTCAGCCCTGGCGCGGCCAGAAGAGGCGAGCGTGTCCGCGTGTCATCGGAGGCCGATGG
>JBOGGB010000109.1:0-5731 GCA_050743605.1 Acidimicrobiales bacterium | reverse complement strand
GGGAACATCACCCTTCGCATCCGGAACCCGACCACGTAGACGACGGGCATGGTGGCCATCGCGACGAAGGCGAGCGGTACGTCGATCGAGAGCATGAAGACGAACGCCACGACTGCGACCAGGCACTGGACGAGGATCATCGGTGCGAACGTCAGGTACAGGTTCACGGAGCGCACATCGGAGTTCGCGCGCGAGATGAGTTGGCCGGACTGCACCCGGTCGTAGAAGGAGAACCCCAGGCCGCTCAGATGCTCGTAGATGACGGCCCGGAGGTCGTACTCGATGTCGTAGGCGTTCCGGAACATGAAGTAGCGGGCGATGAACCCGGCGACTCCCGCAGCGAGCCCGACTCCGAGGACCTCCCAGACGTACGAGGCGAGCGGCACGGTGTGGTCGATGATCGAGTTGTCGATCGCCTCGTTCAGGAGGTTCGGGATCTCGACCTGGAGCACCAGCCCGAGCAGCGACATGGAGATGGCGACGAGGAAGCCGAGCCGGTGCGCTTTCACGATGGGCCAGGCACGCCGGAGCCACGACTTGTCCATGTCGGGATCGACGCTGCCCCGGGGTGGGCGATACCGGCTCGGTTCGGGAAGGGGGACGAACGCGTCGGCGCTCTCGGCTTGTCCCGCGCGCTCGGTCACGTCGTCTCGCTCCGTGCCAAGGGGACGGCCTTGCCGGCGCGCTCGGCTTGCTCGCCCTGCCCGGCGCGCTCGTCATGTCGCAGCTCCCGCCAGCGCACGAGAGCGACTCCCCATTGGTCGAGCCCGTCGAAGGCGGCCGCGCGGAGCCGGTCGTCGTCGAGCGTGCCTGCAATCGCGTCAAGGCGTCGCTCGACGCAATGCTCGGCGCGGTCTAGAGCGCGGCGACCTTCGGGGGTGATGGCGTGGGTCACCTTCCGCCTGTCCTGGGGGTGGTGCGTGCGCACGACCAACCCGCGCGACACCATCCCGTCCACGACGGCAGTGATGGTTGGACGCTGGACGTCGAGGCGCTCTGCCAGCCACGACGGCAAGGCTTCACGCTCGGCGAGAAGCTCGAGCACCCGGAACTGGGGCAGGGAGAGGTCGACGGTGGCGAGCGCTCCCTCGGTCTGGCGCGCGAGCCACGCCACCACCTGCGCCACGGAATGGTTTCCCAATGGGGAATCGCCTCCTTGCGCGCAAATCCCCGCGGCGTCGCTCTCCTGTGTCACCCGCCTCGATGATCCCTCGCGTGGCGGCTCCCCCTCGGCAAGCCACTGGCGCGCCGCGCCGATGTCACAGATGTGTCATGTCGTTCGACCACCGTTCTATTAGATTATCGAATGAGCATGGTTCCGGATGCGGGGAGGCGGAAAGACGTCGGCGCATGCCCACGGGCCTCGCAGTGGGAAAAGGCCAGGTGTGGGACGCTTCTGCCATGGAGGTGCACCTCGTCGACGGCACCTACGAGCTGTTCCGCCACTATTACGGCTCCGCAGCCCGGGGAGGGTCCCCCTCGGGGAGGGCCGCGATCCGCGGGGTCCTCGGCACCGTCGTCGCGTTGCTCGGCGAGGGCGCCACGCATGTGGGTGTGGCGACTGACCACGTGGTCGAGTCTTTCCGGAACGAGCTCTGGTCAGGCTACAAGACGGGTGAGAACGTCCCGTCGGAGCTGAAGTCCCAGTTCGGGCCGGTCGAGGAGGCGCTCGAGGCGCTGGGCGTCTTCGTCTGGCCCATGGTCGACCTCGAAGCCGACGACGCGCTGGCGTCGGCGGCCGCAGTCGCCGCGGCTGACGAGCGCGTCGAGCGCGTCTTCATCTCCACCCCGGACAAGGACCTCGCCCAGTGCGTCGTCGGAGAGCGAGTGGTGCAGGTGGACCGGAGGCGCAAGCTCCTCGTCGACGAGGACGGGGTCGTCGCCAAGTTCGGAGTCCACCCGCGGTCGATCCCGGACTGGCTCGCACTCGTCGGTGACGCCGCAGACGGCTTTCCCGGGGTGAGGGGTTGGGGTCAGCGCTCGGCGTCGATGGTGCTCGCGCACTATGGCCACCTCGAAGCGATCCCCGAGCGGGCAGCCGGGTGGGACCCGGAGACCCGCAAGGCAGTCGGTCGAGCCGAGCGCCTCGCGGCAGCGCTGGCGGGCGCGCGCGAGCTCGCGGCGCTCTTCAAGGTGCTCGCCACGCTGCGCGTCGATCCGGGGCTGCTCGGGAACGTGGACGAGCTGGCGTGGCAGGGTCCGCACCCAGGCTTCGCGGCGATCGCAGACGGGCTCGGCGCGCCCTCGCTCGCCGACCGCGCCGCGACGATCGTCGGCCGGTGACGCCTGGAGGGCTTGGATTCAGGAGCTCGCTGAGAAGATCGTGGACAGCTCGGCGGGAACGGGAGTCTCCAGCTGGTCGTAGGTGCAGGAGGAAGGCTCGCGGTCGGGACGCCAGCGCCTGAAGGTGGTGGCGTGGCGGAAGCGGTCACGTTGGAGGTGGTCGTAGGCGACTTCGCACACCTGTTCGACGCGCAGCGCCTCCCAGGCGAGATCCTTCCCGGCGCTCCAGCGGCTCTGCGCTCCGGGCATCCGGGTCCCCGCGTGCTCCCCTTGCTCCGCCCAGCGCCGCCATGGGTGGTCCTCGAGCGCGTCCTCGCGCAGCGGTGCGAGCTCATCGACGAGCGCGTGCCGACGCGCCGCGCTGAAGCCAGAGGCAACCCCGACGTGATGGAGAGCGCCGTGTGCGTCGAAGAGGCCGAGGAGCAATGAGCCCACCCCGGAGTCCTTGTGCCAGCGGAACCCCGCGACCGCGCAATCGGCACTGCGCTCGTGCTTCACTTTCAGCATGACCCGCTCCCCCTCGCGGTAGGAGAGGTCCGCCGCCTTCGCCATCACGCCGTCGAGCCCTGCGCCTTCGAAGCGATCGAACCAGTCCAGCGCGACGGCGCGGTCCGTCGTGACAGGGGTGAGGTGCACGGGCGGCCTGGCGTTGGCGAGGAGCGCCTCGAGCTCCGCCCTGCGGCGTACGTAGGGCTCCGGTCTCAGGTCGCGCGAATCGAGCGCGAGGAGGTCGAATGCGACGAACGCCGCCGGGGTCTGCGCTGCGAGGAGCCGTACCCTCGAGGCTGCCGGATGGATCCGCTGCGTGAGCGCGTCGAAGTCGAGGCCGTCCGGGCCTGCGATCACCACCTCTCCGTCGACGACTGCCCGGGTGGGGATCTCGAGCAGAAGCGGTTCGACGAGCTCGGGGAAGTACCGGGTGAGCGACCGCTCGTTGCGGCTGCCCAGCTCGACCTGTTCGGCATCGCGGAACACGATGCAGCGAAAGCCGTCCCACTTGGGCTCATAGTGCAGGCCTTGTGCGTGGGGAAGCTCGCGAACGAGCTTCGAAAGCATGGGGGACAAGGGCGGGCGTACCGGGAGGCTCACCGCGCGGTTCACTCCGGCTTACGCGCCCGGCTCGGAGCGACTCGGACCGGCTCGTCGGGAGCCTTGGGGTACTCCGGCGGCCATGGGGCGTCGGGCAGTCCGGCAGCGCGGTCCGTGGCCGCGAGCTCGAGCAGCGCGTCGAGGGACTGGGGCTCCGAGGCGATGTCCGCCCACGGATCGCCACAGGTCGAGAGGCGGGCCGGGACGGACGTGAGCGTCAGCAGCTCGGGATCGATCTCGTCGAGCTCGTCCCAGTGGAAGGGAGTAGAGACCTGACCGGTCGTGCGCGGACGGACGAACCACGCGCCGAAGACGGTCTTGTGCGGGGCGTTCTGGTTGAAGTCGACGAACACCCGGCTGCCCCGCTCCTCTTTCCACCAGCTCGCGGTCACCAGATCCGGGTGGCGGCGCTCGAGCTCCCGGGCGAGCGCGACCGCGGCGGAGCGGACGGCAGTCGAGTCCCAACGAGGTTCGAGTCGTACGTACACATGGATGCCCCGATTGCCCGTGGTCTTGGGGTACCCTTCGATCCCGAGCTCGCGGAGCAACACGCGCGTCTGCCGGGCGACGCGGCGAGCGTCGTCGAACCCCGTACCGGGCTGCGGGTCGAGGTCGATACGAAGCTCGTCCGCGTGGGCAGCGTCGCTCACTTGATAGGGCCACAGGTGCAGTCCCAGGCACCCTAGGTTCACCGCCCAAAGCACGTGCGCGACGTCTCGCACCACGAGTGCGTTCGAGCGCGTCCCATTCGGCGTCGAGACGGTGGTGGTCTCCAGCCAGGAGGGGGCTCCGGGAGGGACGCGCTTTTGGAAGAACGACTTGCCTGCGGCACCCTCAGGGAACCGTTCCAGCAGCGCGGGACGTGCGCCGGCCGTGCCCATGAGGGTGCCGCCGACCGCGAGGTAGTAGTCGACGAGATCGGCCTTCGTCGCTCCGAGCGCCGGGAAGTAGATCCGGTCCGGGTTCGAGACGTGAACCTCGTGCCCGTCCACCTCCACCGTTCTGGCGTTCACGAAGCTGGGGCGGAAACGCTGCGCCGGGGGATTCCAGGGAGTCTCCGCGAGGAGTTGCACTTCATGGTGCGTCCCATTATGCATGGCCTGTGCACGCCGCAGCGCGAAGGTCACGGCGCGAACGTGGGTGCTGACGTCGTCGTCGGTGAAGACGGCCTGGGCCGCTGTGGGTGGGGCACGGCCACGCAGGAGTACCAGGCGTACCACGATGGCGAGTGGGGTCGCCCTGTGGGCGACGACGATCGCGTCTACGAGAAGTTGTGCCTGGAGGGGTTCCAGGCGGGCCTCTCGTGGCTGACGATCCTGCGCAAGCGCGACGCATTCCGACGGGCGTTCGCGTCGTTCGACCCTCGAGTCGTGGCGAACTTTGTAGACGCCGACGTCATACGCCTCCTCGGTGACCCGGGGATCGTGCGCCATCGGGCCAAGATCCTCGCCGCGGTGACGAACGCGAAGGCGACCCTCGCCCTACGCGACCGGGGTGCCTCGCTGGCAGAGCTCGTGTGGCGGTACCGGCCCGAGAAGGAGCGGGCCCCGAAGCGGGCGAGCGACGTTCCCCCTTCGACTCCTGAGTCTGCGGCGCTGTCCAAGATGCTCCGCGATCTGGGGTTCGTCTTCGTCGGACCGACGACGGTGTATGCGGCGATGCAATCACTCGGCGTCGTCAACGACCATCTCGTGCGTTGCCGCTGGCGTGCGTTGGCAGAGGACGAGCGCGCCGCCTTCTCGGCGCCCTCGCAGCCGAGCCTGGCCTGAGCCAGCGGGTGGAGCAAGGATGTCGGGATGCTGCCCGTCCCGAAGGACTGGTCCGATCTCAGCCCTGCGTGGATGAGCGCCGCGCTCCGCCGCCAGCATCCGGGTCTCGTCGTCGGCGACGTCAGGGTCGGCGAAGTGGAGCACGGCACGAACTCGAGAGCGCGAGTCGCCCTCTCGCTCTCCGAGGGTGAGGGTCCGTCGTCGGTCTTCGTCAAGGGGCGAGGGAAGCCCTCGCATCGCCTGGCGCTTCTCGCGCTGGGAGCGCTCGCGACCGAAGCACAGCTCGCCGACGCCGGCGCGAGCTTCCCGCTGACGCATCCGATCTTCTACGCGGGCGGCGTCGACTGGTGGCGGGCGGCGACCGTGGTGGTCAGCGAGGACGTCGTTGCCAGCGGCGGGAGGCCTTACGACGCGGGGACGCCGCTCACCCTCGAGGCGGTCCGCTCCGGGCTCGACGGTCTCGCTGCGCTCCACGCGGCTCACTGGGACCGTCCGGTCGGCTCGGCGCTCCGCCGCCTCCGCCCGTGGAGGCTCAGCTCCATGTGGAACCCGGTCTCCGTGGCCAGCCTGGCACGAGGCATGCGCCGCGC
>JBOGGB010000108.1:0-3006 GCA_050743605.1 Acidimicrobiales bacterium | reverse complement strand
GCGCCACCCTCCATCAGGATCCCGTGCACCTGATCGGCGGGTCGGAGCTGCTGACGGAGGAGCCCGATCCCCACCTGGGACAACGTCATGGCATCGAGCGCGTTCACGCCCTCCCAGGGCGCTGCCGACGCGTGCGCTGCGCGCCCGGTGAAGGTCACGTCGAAATGCGAGACCGCGAGGCAGCGCCCGGCGAGACGCTCGACCGGCCAGGGGTGGACCATCATCGCTGCGTGGACGCCATCGAACGCACCCCGCTCGAGCATGAGGATCTTTCCCCCGCCGCCCTCTTCGGCCGGCGTCCCGAGGCCGAGCACGGTGAGCCCGGCGGCGTCGGCAACCTCCGCGATGGCGACCCCGGCGCCGACGGCGGCGGCCGCGATCACGTTGTGGCCGCACGCATGGCCCACCTCGGGCAGCGCGTCGTACTCGGCGCACACGGCGATCACGAGCGGTCCGGACCCGGCCCTCGCCGAGAACGCCGTGGGAAGGCCGTACGCGCCCGCCGTGACCTCGAACCCCTCCAACAGCTCGGCGACGGCGGCCGCGGACCGGTGCTCGGAGAACGCCGTCTCGGGGTGTGCGTGGAGGTCGTGGCTGAGGGCGACGAGGTCGCTCATGCGGCGGTCGAGGACCTGCGCTGCGTGCCGCTTCGCGTCCACGGCGGCGCTACTCGACGACCGCGACCACGTCGCCCGCGCCGACGGGCTCTCCTGGCGCGACGCGGACCTCCTTCACCACGCCGTCCCGCTCGGCGCTGATCGCGTTCTCCATCTTCATCGCCTCGAGGATGCAGATCGTCTGGCCCGCCTGGACGGTGTCCCCGGGGACGACCAGCACCCGCAGGATGGTCCCTTGCATCGGCACGGTGACGGCGCCGGACCCGGATCCCGCCATCGACGAGGTATTCGTGGTGCGGGCACGCGCCCGCGCCGAAGATCGGCCACCTGGGACTGGGACCCCGACGGGCACCCACAGCTTCAGGCGGTAGCGCCGGCCGTCCACCTCGGCGGTGACCTCGCGACCCTCGAGCTCTTCGGCGGGCCCCGTCGGCGCCGGGGGCGCCCCCGCGGCGTCGGGGGCGTCCGCTGGGAGGTGGGAGAGGTCCAGGCGCTCTTCGACCCACTTCGTGGAGTGGCGGGCTTCGACGAAGTCCTCGTGCTCGAGGATGGCGACGTCGGCGGGGATCGTGGTGGCTATTCCGGTGAGGCGCGTCTCCTCCAGGGCGCGCAGCATGCGCCGCCGCGCCGACTCACGATCCTCTGCCCAGACCACCAGCTTCGCGACGAGGTTGTCGTAGTACTGGCTCACCGTGTCCCCGGCCGCGTACCCGGCATCGAGCCGAACGCCCGGGCCCTGGGGCGCGTCGAAGGTCGTGATCGTCCCAGGCGAAGGCGCGAAACGACCGCCTGCGGGGTCCTCGGCATTGATCCGGACCTCGATCGCGTGCCCCCGCCGGGAGATGTCGCCCTGGGAGAAGGGCAACGCCTCGCCCGCGGCGATCCGGAGCTGCCACGCGACGAGGTCGAGCCCCGTGACTAGCTCGGTCACGGGGTGCTCGACCTGCAGGCGCGTGTTCATCTCGAGGAAGAAGAACTCGCCCTCCTGGTAGAGGAACTCGACCGTCCCGGCGTTCACGTAGCCGCACGCCTCGGAGACTTTCACGGCCGCGGCTCCCATCGCCTGGCGCACCTCATCAGGGAAGTCGGGGGCCGGGGACTCCTCGATGAGCTTCTGGTGGCGGCGCTGCGCGGAGCAGTCGCGCTCGCCGAGCCAGAGGACCCGGCCATGGGCGTCTGCGAGCACCTGCATCTCCACGTGGCGCGGCCAGGAGAGGTAGTGCTCGAGGTACACCTCGGAGCGGCCGAAGTAGGCCTGGGCCTCGCGCTGGGCCGACTCGACCGCGTCGGCCGCCTCCTCGGCGGCGCGCACCACCTTCATCCCGCGCCCGCCTCCGCCGAAGGCGGCCTTGACGGCGACTGGCCAGCCGTGGGACCCGGCGAAGTCGATCACCTCGTCCGCCCCCGAGATCGGCTCCGAGCGCCCCGGTACCCCGGGGACCCCGGCCCGTTCGGCTGCCAGCCTCGAGCTGATCTTGTCCCCCATGACCTCCATCGCCTCGGGAGGGGGGCCGACGAACGTCACCCCGAGGGAGGTGACCGCGCGTGCGAAGTCCGCGTTCTCCGAGAAGAAGCCGTATCCGGGATGGACCGCGTCGGCGCCGCTGCGGCGCAGCGCCTCGAGGATGGCCTCGGTATTCAGGTAGCTGTCCGCTGCGGCCTGCCCGCCGAGCGCGTACGCCTCGTCGGCCATTCGCACGTGCATGGCCTCTCGGTCGAGGTCCGAGTAGACGGCGACGGTCCCGATGCCCATCTCCCGACAGGTGCGCAGCACTCGCACCGCGATCTCCCCGCGGTTGGCGACGAGGACCTTTTCAAGCACGAGCCCACACTTGCACGCCGCGTAGGGTTGTCGCCATGACGGCAGTCGGGTGGGATGTCCGACACTTCGCCACATTGCCCTCGACGAACGACTGGCTCCTCGAGCGTGCCAGAGAGGGTGCGCCCGCAGGCCTGGTGGCGGTCGCCGACCACCAGAGCGCCGGGCGCGGCAGGATGGGGCGGAGGTGGGAGGCTCCCGCGGGAAGCTGCCTGCTCGTCTCGGTGCTCCTGCGCCCGCTCGCCGCGGTCAGCGAGCTCTTCGCTTGCACGGCGGCGGCGGCCCTGGAGACCTCGGACGCCTGCCGGCGGCTGGCCGGCGTCGAGCCGGACGTGAAGTGGCCCAACGACCTGGTGGTCGGCGACGCCAAGGTCGCCGGCATCCTGGCGGAGTCCGACGCCGGCGCGCCCGGCGGCCGTGCGGGGAGCGTGGCCGTGGTGGTCGGCGTCGGGTGCAACCTCGACTGGAGCCCGCCGGGCGCGACGTCGCTCGCGGCGCATGCCCGGGGCCCTGTGGGGCGCGACGCCCTGCTCGACGCCCTGCTCGAGGGCCTGGCCGCCCGTGCGGGGT